>NZ_QUIO01000100.1:0-807 GCF_003480145.1 Ruminococcus sp. AM42-11
AGAGTTGGACTATGTTCGTCCCGAACTTAGTCATTTGAATGAAGCTGGGTTGGAGATAGCATCTCCCATCGGCTGGAAAGTGCGAAACAAAGATATCTCCCGAACTTAGTCATTTGAATGAAGCTGGGTTGGAGATAGCATCTCCCATCGGCTGGAAAGTGCGAAACAAAGATATCTCGATACGGTTGGGCAGAAGATGCAGGCTAAAGCCGCACCCATACGAGAGGGAGTAATAGTAATCAAACAAGAAACCACCATGCAGGAACTCCAGCAGTTTGCCACGGTCTGCAAAGAACGTTTCGGTATCGAAGCATTTCAAATCCATATACACAAGGACGAAGGATACATGAACGCAAAGCAATGGACACCTAACCTTCATGCCCATGTAGTTTTCGATTGGACGCAGCCGAATGGGAAAAGTGTGCGAAGGATACATGAACGCAAAGCAATGGACACCTAACCTTCATGCCCATGTAGTTTTCGATTGGACGCAGCCGAATGGGAAAAGTGTGCGTTTATCGCGTGATGACATGGCAGAACTCCAAACCATAGCATCTGAAACACTGGGCATGGAACGTGGCGTTTCTTCTGACCGCAAACACTTATCGGCTATGCAGTACAAGACCGAATGTGCGAAAGAACAGCTTCAGGAACTATCAAACGATATATCCAGTGCATTAGACAAACACAAGGACGAAAGAACAGCTTCAGGAACTATCAAACGATATATCCAGTGCATTAGACAAACACAAGGACGTACAAAAACCAGCTTCTTCAGCTTCAGAAAGAACTACGTTCCATTGAAAC
>NZ_QUIO01000101.1:0-658 GCF_003480145.1 Ruminococcus sp. AM42-11
CACTTCCACCCCTGCCCTATCTACCTCGTCGTCTTCAAGGGGGTTTACTTCTTTCGAATGGGACATCTCATCTTGAGGGGGGCTTCACGCTTAGATGCCTTCAGCGTTTATCCCTTCCGGACTTGGCTACCCGGCCGTAGACTTGGCAGTCTAACCGGTACACCAGCGGTCCGTCCATCCCGGTCCTCTCGTACTAAGGACAGCTCCTCTCAGATATCCTACGCCCACGCCGGATAGGGACCGAACTGTCTCACGACGTTCTGAACCCAGCTCGCGTACCGCTTTAATGGGCGAACAGCCCAACCCTTGGGACCTACTACAGCCCCAGGATGCGATGAGCCGACATCGAGGTGCCAAACCACTCCGTCGATGTGAACTCTTGGGAGTGATAAGCCTGTTATCCCCAGGGTAGCTTTTATCCGTTGAGCGATGGCATTCCCACTTAATACCACCGGATCACTAAGCCCTACTTTCGTACCTGCTCCACCCGTCGGTGTCGCAGTCAAGCTCCCTTCTGCCTTTGCACTCTTCGAATGGTTTCCGTCCATTCTGAGGGAACCTTTGGGCGCCTCCGATACCCTTTCGGAGGCGACCGCCCCAGTCAAACTCCCCGTCTGGCATTGTCCCACCGCCGGTTCACGGCGGCTGGTTAGAAGCC
>NZ_QUIO01000102.1:0-617 GCF_003480145.1 Ruminococcus sp. AM42-11
AAATAGTGACCGGATCAGGAAGTCAGAAAACATATATTCTAGTTCTGATCTTGCTGAAGATACACTTATAAAATGTAACCATGGAGAAATTAGGTTATTCACAATACAAAGCACAGTAAGTATCGATCAAGGTTCTCCGGATGGCGCTGGCGGATTTATGCTTGCATATAAAAGCTTATCCGGCGACAAATACGGAATTGTTGTGCTTTTTTCTTACAATGAAATTATATGGATGAAAATCAAATCTAATACTTGGGGCGAGTGGAAAAAAATACAATTGTCTTAAAACAAAATAGTAAGCCCTTGACGGCAGAAATCGATGATTTGAATAATGTTTCTGGCGGATTCACTTTATTGCATCAAATTTTTCACCGTCATTCGCACATTCTTTATTTACAAAACGAATCATTTCGATTATTGGGGCATTATAACTGAAACGTAAAACTAATCCATGTGCATTGATCCTTTTAATAAAGATATAAAAATATTCAATTCCACTGCTATTATATACAAATTTCACACACGAACTTTCTGGTATTGCGTACCAATAGTTTTTGGCCCATACGAAATCATTATTCGGTCCTTCAATAAAAATGGCGTGCAAGGACTCACTATTT
>NZ_QUIO01000103.1:0-603 GCF_003480145.1 Ruminococcus sp. AM42-11
AGGAGCTGCCGAAGGCGGGACCGATGACTGGGGTGAAGTCGTAACAAGGTAGCCGTATCGGAAGGTGCGGCTGGATCACCTCCTTTCTAAGGAAGAAGTAGAGAAGAAAAATGTGTTTTACTGTTGAGTTATCAAGGAAAGACAATTAAATATTTCCGGTGTCGATGCGCTTAGGGGAAACACCCGTTCCCATCCCGAACACGACGGTTAAGACCTAAGCGGCCGATGGTACTGCATTGGAGACGATGTGGGAGAGCAGGTGGGCGCCAGATTATGGGGATGTAGCTCAGTTGGGAGAGCACCTGCCTTGCAAGCAGGGGGTCGAGAGTTCGAATCTCTTCATCTCCACTGGAATCGTAAGATTTCAAAATGGGCTTATAGCTCAGCTGGTTAGAGCGCACGCCTGATAAGCGTGAGGTCGGTGGTTCGAGTCCACTTAAGCCCATAGGCTTAAATCTTTATTAGCCGTGAGGTTAAGTGATTAAGCCTTTGATTGTACCTTGAAAACTGCATACATGTAAATTTGATTAAAGTTTAATCAAATATCCTTGATACAAACGTTAAAACGTAAGATAGGAAGACATCGATTTAGTCTGTGAGAGC
>NZ_QUIO01000104.1:0-530 GCF_003480145.1 Ruminococcus sp. AM42-11
ATATCTGAGCGGGGATCCATTCGTAGGGAGTTGCGTCCATTTGCTGCAGTTCACCGAAATAAGCGGCTCTGGGACGGCGGGAATGGGCGTCCTCAAGAGCAACAAGATTAATCTGTATCTGATCCGCTTCTTTCTGAGATTTCGCCGCTTTTTTATCGGCTTTTAATTGTTCTTTGATTCTCTTTTTCTTAGCTTTTGTAGCCTTGGGAGAGAGAATGTATTCAGCTTCGAGAATAGACATAACCGCTGAAGGGGAGATGTAGATATCTTCATGTTTTCCTAATAACTCAGTGAAATGTTCAAAATTGGCATCATAGTATTTGTTGCGGTATAAATCGACAACAAGATTACGAGTTTCATTGGGGATGGTATTGGCTGGTTTACGTCCTCTGTTGCCATGGATAAAATAGCTTTGCCATGTTCTTTGTAGCCTTTAAGCATACGGTTAATGTGACGTACAGTACAACCGAGAGTAAGGGCAGCTCTCTGCTTGTTAGGGGCTGGATGATCTGCCAATGATTTGATCACCT
>NZ_QUIO01000105.1:0-524 GCF_003480145.1 Ruminococcus sp. AM42-11
TCCGTAAGCAGTGGATTTCGCCTACGCTAAAACCGCGCCTGAAATGGCTCGCTAGAGCAATCACCATTGCCCGAATGCTGTGTACTGGCTGGGACTTATTTGTACATAGAAACTTTCAACAGGTGGGGAGGGGGAGTGACTGGTTTCCCTATACTGTATCGCAAACGAAAGTTTATAGGGATTTTGCCCGAAATTAGCGGCTTTTACAATTTCGATGAAGTATTTGCACATTTTTAGGGCTGTTTTACAAGTAAAAAACTTGACATATTATTTTATGTGCCTTCGATATCCCATTTAGATGGTTGATACTTCGCAGCTTTATTAGTTTTACCTAATCTATCATTGCCAAGAAAGTATCGGAAAACCAATCACTCCCACCACCTCCTTGTTAAAAGTTCCTAAACAGCATCAGTTTCAGCCGACACACAGCATTTGGGCAATGTGTATTACTCCAGCGAGCCATTTCAGGCGCGCTCTTAGCGTAAGCGAAATCCAGCGCTTACGGAGACTTATGCGTGAGGGCT
>NZ_QUIO01000106.1:0-507 GCF_003480145.1 Ruminococcus sp. AM42-11
CACCTGCTCTCCCACATCGTCTCCAATGCAGTACCATCGGCCGCTTAGGTCTTAACCGTCGTGTTCGGGATGGGAACGGGTGTTTCCCCTAAGCGCATCGACACCGGAAGCTTTATTTACTTGGCGAGGTACTTCCGAGCTTAGTAAATAAGCTTGTTCTGCGCAGCAGAACTACCTCTTTTTCCTTGATAACTCAACAGTAAAACACATTTTTCTTCTCTACTTCTTCCTTAGAAGGAGGTGATCCAGCCGCACCTTCCGATACGGCTACCTTGTTACGACTTCACCCCAGTCATCGGTCCCGCCTTCGGCAGCTCCTTCTTTGCAGTTAGGTCACTGACTTCGGGCGTTACTGACTCCCATGGTGTGACGGGCGGTGTGTACAAGACCCGGGAACGTATTCACCGCGGCATTCTGATCCGCGATTACTAGCGATTCCAGCTCGTGCAGTCGAGTTGCAGACTGCAGTCCGAACTGGGACGTTATTTTTGAGATTTGCCCACCCTC
>NZ_QUIO01000011.1:0-117969 GCF_003480145.1 Ruminococcus sp. AM42-11
CAGTACACAGCATTCGGGCAATGGTGATTGCTCTAGCGAGCCATTTCAGGCGCGGTTTTAGCGTAGGCGAAATCCACTGCTTACGGAGACTTAATCGTGAAGGCTCTCCTGAACGATTTAGTCGCAGTTAGCAGTTAGTTCGCTGGAGCGTTGCGCCGGCGAGTGAGCAATCACCATTGTCCGAATGCGTCCGCCTTGAACAACTTTCAACACACTAAATAGCAACAGACCAGGTAATCCCTGGCCTGCTTTATTCTTAGTCATACAGATGGCAGCGCACCTTATGCCCATTTCCCATATCTTTTACCTCAGGCACCTGATTCTTACAAATCTCCATGCACTTCCGGCATCTGGTATGGAACTTACATCCCTTAGGCGGATTCGCCGGGGATGGAATATTTCCCTCCAGAATGATACGGTTTCTCTTCAGATCCGGATCTGGCATTGGAATTGCAGAGAACAGAGCCTCTGTGTACGGATGAAGAGGATTTGCAAAAATATCTGCTGTGGTACCAGTCTCCACAAGACCTCCCAGATACATAACACCGATGGTATCGGAAATATGCTCTACAACGGAAAGATCATGAGAAATGAACAGGTAAGTCAGATTTCTCTTCTTCTGAAGTTCCTTTAACAGGTTGATGATCTGTGCCTGTACGGAAACATCAAGCGCGGAAACCGGCTCGTCACACACAACGAACTCCGGATTCAATGCAAGTGCTCTCGCAATACAGATACGCTGTCTCTGTCCACCAGAGAACTCATGGGGATAACGGTCCTTATGATAAGACTGAAGTCCACAGTCATCCATGATCTTGGTCACATAATCTGCATATTCAGACTTTGGAACCAGGTTATGCTCTCTTACAGCTTCCCCGATGATCTCGCCAACCGGCAGTCTTGGAGAAAGGGAAGAATATGGATCCTGGAAAATGATCTGCATCTTGGTACGCATATCGCGCATTTCTTTATTGGAAAGACCATAAACATCTTTTCCATTGAAGAGAACCTGTCCGTCTGTTTTCTCAATCAGTCTTAAGATGGTTCTTCCTGTAGTAGATTTACCACATCCGGACTCTCCAACAAGTCCCATTGTTGTTCCTCTCTTTAATGTGAAAGAAACGTCATCAACTGCTTTTACAGCTCCAACCTGTTTACCGAACATTCCACCTTGATCGGGAAATATTTCTTAAGATGGGATACCTCCAGAATGTTATCGGACTGCTGATTCTTTGTATTTTCTGCTGTCTTATTCTCACTCATGAGTTTTTCCCCCTTCCCCTGGATGAACATTTGCCAGCCATCCTGCTTCCGGACGGTCTGCATAGCGGTAACAGCTTACTTCATGTGTAGGACTTAATTTGATCACGCCTGGATAGCTTCCCTGACACTTGTCACAACTAAGCTCACAACGGTCACGGAAATAACAGTAATCCGGCATATCAATAGGGTTCGGAACCTTACCTGGAATACTGTAAAGCTTGTCAACCTTCTTGCCTACAACCGGTTTGGAGCGCATAAGTCCAATGGTGTATGGATGAGATGGGTTCTTGAAGATCTCACTTGCAGTACCCTTCTCAACTACACGGCCAGCATACATAACAACTACATAATCTGCCATCTCTGCAATAACCCCCAGGTCATGAGTGATCAGCATAATGGAAGAATTGATCTTATCCTTCAGGTTACGCATCAGATCCAGGATCTGCGCCTGAATGGTAACGTCAAGAGCTGTGGTAGGCTCATCAGCAATGATCAGTCTTGGATTACAAGCAAGACCGATTGCGATACATACACGCTGACGCATACCACCGGAAAGCTCATGAGGATACATCTTATAAACGCCCTCACTGTTGGCAATTCCAACCAGCTTCAGCATTTCGATGGTTCTGGCCTTTACCTGCTCTTTGCTCATATCCGGATTGTGAAGCTTGGTGATCTCATCAACCTGCTCTCCAATGCGGAATACCGGGTTCAGTGCAGTCATAGGCTCCTGGAAAATCATGGAAAGCTCATTTCCGCGAAGCTTCTGCATTTCACTTGTAGGAGTATTTACAATATTGTAAACCTTGTCTCCGGTATTAAAACGGATTTCTCCTTCTACAGTCTGTCCCTGAGGACGCTGTACCAGCTGCATAAGGGAAAGGCTAGTTACAGACTTTCCACAACCGGATTCTCCAACAACACCAACTGTTTTTCCCTGAGGAATTTCAAAGCTTACACCATCAACGGCTTTAACAGTTCCGATATCTGTAAAGAAATAAGTATGAACATTGTCAAACTCAACTACGTTTTCCGGATTCTTCATGGTAGTGATATACTCTGACTCCGGAATATTCTTTCTGTTTCTCTTCTTCTCTATCTCATTGGTGATCTTTCGATTCTCTTTGGAGATTCTTTTGGTTTCCTTAGCTGAGATATAGTTTGCGTTTTTCTTACCAAATAATGCCATATTCGCACCTACCGTTTCATTTTCGGGTCAAATGCATCACGAAGACCATCACCCACAAAGTTAAATCCAAGAACGGTCAGCAGGATTAAGAATCCGGCCGGGATCCATACGAACCAGAAGTTGGTCAATACGTATACATCATTTACCGCATTTACAATATTACCCCAGGAAGCGTATGGGAATTTAACACCGATTCCAAGGAAGCTAAGAGTTGCTTCCATCAGGATAACATCACCAAGTCCCATTGTTGCAATAACGATCAGCTGTGGAATAACGTTCGGAATCAGGTGACGGAAAATACGTCTTGAAATACGAACACCGGTAGCTTCTGTAGCAACCATAAATTCCTGCTCACGAAGAGACAGGATCTGACCTCGAACCATACGGGCAATTCCCGGCCATCCTACGATACCAAGAATTGCACAAAGTGCATAAATTCGGATTCGCGGGTCAATTTTGTAATAATCCATAACAGAACCGATGATAATGTACAGCGGCATTGCCGGAATACAGATTACAACATCAACCACACGCATGAGAATGGTATCTACCCATCCTCCAAAATAACCGGACACACCACCGATCAGAATACCAATAATACCTTCAATAATGATAACAACGAAACCGATCATCAGGGAAATACGTCCGCCATACATCAGTCTGGTCAGCATGTCCATACCGTTTCCGTCTGTTCCTAACCAGTGCTTTTTGCTTGGTCCGGAATAAGTATCATTTACAGTAGTTGCTTTCTGGCTTCTTACAACATACTGTGTATTCTTGGTCTGAAGCTGATAGGTTTCTTCTTCGCCAGCCTCATTAACAGCTGTAAATGTAGAAGCTTTGTCAGCAATTGCCTGTTCTACTGCTTCTTTAAAGGAAAGAGAAAGGAACACACCCTTTGCCTGAGGAGATACCAGAAGATTGGAAACAGTAGCATAAACTTCGCCATCCTTTACAACCTCTGTGGATGTCTCTTTCTCTGTTGTAGTCAGCTCATAGGTTGCGCCATCGTATTCAAAAAAAGCATCTCCTGCTTCAATTGCATCAAGTGCTGCCTGCTGGAAATCAAATCCCATCTCTGCATCATTCGTTGCTGCGCTGAATACTTTCTTGGTTGCAAATGCAACTTCGCCGGAAATTGTGATCTGATTCTCACGTCCGGCCTTCTCAATTGTATAGGTAGTTCCATCTACTTCAAAGGTATTGGCATCATTTGCCACAGCCTCTTCATAGCCTTCTTTGATTTCATCTGTTATTTCTGTATTTCCAACCTGTTTATAAGTAGATTTTCCTTTCAGTGTAAGAACGGTTGCTACTGATTCTGAAGAATAAATTGCCCAGTAATCTTCACCTTTTTGTTCCAATCCGTAGGTTACATCATTTGCTTCAAAGGAATCATTTCCCTTGTTTGTAGCAAGAATAAATTTCTGCTGTCCCTGCGCAGGAAATTCTGCACCATTTGCTGTTGTAAAAATATAAGATTTATTATAGGTAGCTCCCGCATAGTCTTTCCATACATGATCTGTTTTACGGAATACCTGGCTTTCATTGTAAGGGCTTACCATACCACCTATAAATGAAAACAAAAACATCGCTACCAGAATTACAAGTCCTGCCACAGCCAGTTTATTGCGGAAGAAACGCTTTGCAACAAGCATTCCTGGTGAAAGGACTTTTACACGCTGTTCATCATCCAGTGCCTTGGAGGTACTGACATGATCGTCTTTTTTCTTTGTTGGATCTGTACTCATGTTTTTCCTCCTAATTTACTCGTACCCTTGGATCTGCCACAGCGTACAGGATATCTGCGATCAGATTGCCGGTTAATGTCAGAAATGCCAGAAATACCATATAGAACATGGTAAACGGAATATCTCCCTGAGTTAATGCCTGGTAGGAGGTATATCCAATTCCCGGAATCTGGAACAAAGTCTCTGTGATCATCGCTCCACCGAACAGGTTCGGAAGTGTACTTCCAAGGATGGTGATGATCGGAATCAGAGTATTGCGGAATGCATGATGAGAAACCACCTTTTTCTCCGGAACACCTTTCGCTCTGGCAGTACGGATATAATCTGCATTCAGAACCTCCAGCATATTGGTTCTGGTATAACGCATAAGGGAACCAACACTTACGATAGTCAGCGTAATAACCGGAAGGATCATATGCTGTGCCATATCCAGTACCTTACCTACACTTCCATAGGACTCATGCATACGGCTTACGATACCATACAGGTCAACCCATTTCAGATTAATAGAGAAAATCCATTTCAAAATGGTAGCAAAGAAAAAGGACGGCAGCGAAATACCGATCAATGCAAAAACGGTAACTGCATAATCAATCCTGCTGTACTGCTTCGTTGCCGATATAATACCCAAAGGTATGGCAATGATAATTTCCAACAGGAAGGAGGCCAGTGCCAGAGCAAAAGAATACCAGATAACGCTGGCAAATTTCTGTTTTACCGGCTGATGGAAAATCCAGGATTCTCCAAATTCACCATGAACAGCTTTTCCAAGCCAGATAAAATAGCCCTCCAGAACCGGCTTATCCAGTCCATAAGCGGCATTTAACTCAGCAACCAGCTCATCATAGGGCTTCGCGCCCTGTTTCATTGACATATCACGGGCTCTTCCCTCTACATAAGAAGTCGGAAGGGCTCTCTCAATTGAATAAATGATCATGGAAACGAAGAACAGGATCATCGCTCCAAGAAGTACACGACGTACAATAAATTTTTTCATTATATAAATTATCCTTTCAGTATCGGGCGGGAAGACTGACTTACCTTGTTCTTACTGGCAGTGTGTCCTGCCGGTTCTGTCCGTTTTACCGGGCCGGGTTCCAGAGCATGTTTGAAAAAGGCTTTCTGCAAGATGTGCGTCACAATTTGTGGGAGATTGCGGGAATGCTTTTTCAGACACGCTCTAGCCCAAGGCATACTGCCAGTAAGGCAGTGGGTCCACTGGTTATGGTGGACCCACTGCGCTAACAAGTCATTCTTCTTTTATACCTTTAGTTCATTTCGATATTAATGATATCTCCATACCATGAATAGAATGTAGTAACATCTTTCGTAAAGGTATCTGCATTGATACGCTCAGGGCTGTAAATAACGCAGTTCTGTCTCTGATAGATCGGAATCTCTACTGCCCAGTCAAGAATAATGTCCAGACACTGTTTGTAAACAGATTTTCTGTATTCCTGATCAGCTGTGGAACGGGCATCAATAATATCCTGATCCAGTGTTTCATCATTGATGTGGTAGTAATTGCTCTTTACACTTGCGCTGTGGTAAACCTGATACATATCAGGATCCACTGTTGCCTGCCATGCAGCTGCCCACATTTCTGCGGTACCTGCATTTAAAGCATCCCACATAATGTTGGAGTCTGTAACATCATTGATCTCAAGTGTAAATCCGATGGACTCAAGAGCTGCCTTAGCGTCTGTAAGGATTGCAAAGCTTGGGTGATCTCCACTTCCGTCAGCACCGATGATGATCTCATAAGTCATCTTAGCACCTTCTGGAGCTGCTGTTACCTTGCCGTTTTCTACAGTGTATCCGGCTGCCTCGAAGAAGCCAAGAGCTGCCTGTGTTGCTGCTGCAAACTTCTCATCATCTGTCATATCATCTGTGTAAAGCGGATTTCCATCAACATCTACAGAGTAAGCCACCTGATAATCTGCATCAGATTTCTGAGGAGCTGCCCAGGATGTATTGGAAATCGGGTAGTTGATTACAGAAGCAGCATCTCCATAATAAGAATCGATTGCTACATCACGATATACAGCAAGTACAGTTGTAAGAGCTTTTCTTAAGTTCTTGGAAGCATCAGATCCTGGCTCTCCGCCAACATTGATTGTGTTTGCGTTAAGACCGATGTATCCGTATCCAAGGTTGTCTGTTGCGTTAACGATGATCTTATCACCGCTGAGCTCGTCGTTTCCGTTGATGCTCTTAATCTGGTCAAATGCAGATTTGCTTCCGGATGGATCGGAAAGGTCGATTGTACCCTGCTCAACACCGGCAATCTTATCTGCGTCGGAAGTCTCACGCCACTGGAGGTACTTTGTCTTAGGAGCACCCTTGTAGTAGTTCTCGTTTGCTTCCATGTATACAGTCTTGTTCTCATATTTCACAAATTTGTACGGACCTGCGCCAAGTGGCTGGTTGGATTTATCACGTACAGCGGAGAGATCTCCTCTTGTGAAACCGAACTGGTTGTTATCATAGTCATAGAGAGAAGCATCTCCATAATAATGCATTGGCTCAACGATTACACCAAGCTGATAGATTGTAGTTGCCTCGAAACCATCTGTGGTAACCTCAACTTCGTAATCACCAAGCTTCTTGATTCCCTCGATGTTCGCAACCTCTTCACCTTCACCTGCTGCAGTTTTCTGCTCTACCAGGTATTCGGAAGCGATTGTTGCTGCATCTTCATCGAAGTATGCTTCGTCGCCATAGGCAGCTGCAAGTGCAAGATAGTCCTTGCCATACTGGTCTGCGATCTCATTAATGATCGTATCCTGATCTTTGCCATCTACAGAATAGTTCTCATCTACTGCGTAAAGCATTCCAAAGAACTCATCTCCGTTTGTAACACCATAAGCATCTGCATAATCTTCCCATGCAGTCTGCGCCCACTCATACTCAGATGTAAGAAGCGGAACAATCAGCTCATCTTTCACTCTTGCAGCAACTTCATCCGGCATGTCTGCAAGTGTATTTGCAACATCCTCATCTGTGATGGAATCTGCTGCTGTGGAATTCAGACGGTAGTTTTTCATACCTTTGATATTGGTGGAGTAGAATGTTGCATTTCCATCATAATCTGTATCAGAAAGTACATAATATGTGAAAATCAGGTCATCTGCAGTAAGAGGCTCACCGTCAGAAAATGTTACACCCTCACGAAGCTTGAAATTGTATACAGTCTCATCCTCGCCCTCTGTAACAGTTACGTCGGAAAGTCCTGTATAAGTATAATCCGTTCCGTTATACTCATGTGTCTCACCCTCGATACCATTGTAAATAATAGCACCTGTACGGTCACTTCCAAACAGATACTCACCTACATTCTCTGCGATCTGCGTATCCGGAACTGTCTCATGGAATAATCCACTGAATTTCTCGGAGAAGTTAGTCTGTCCAACAACAAGTGGTGTATCGGAAGAACCTCCCTCAGCTTCTTCAGCAAAAACAGGTACGCTCACTGTTGATGCTGCCATGACACCTGTTAATAACAGGGCCATTAACTTCTTCTTGCTCATATCTTATCCTCCTTTTTTAAGATATTTTATTGTAACTATTCATCAGAGCCTGTTGGAGACTCCTGAGGCCAGCTACTACAGACAACCTAAAAATTTGTTGTCTTATACCTCTCTATTTTACCATGTTTTATTACATGTGCAATAGCTATATGGCGAAATATGTCTGGAATTTTGTCCATAATTGTCAAAAACTGAAAGATTTTTACTCAAAATTTGTAAATTTTGCTTTAATCTGCCAGTTTTGCGCAGTGTTAACACTTCCCAGCGCTAAAATCATCACAGTAGCTGCCTCGAATAATAGTTCCCTTGTAAAAATAAGATTTTCGAAATCTTTTAACAAAAAAATCAGGTTTGCCACGCTTGTAAAAAGTCCCAGTACCGTGATGGCAATGCTGCACCTTACCGGACGCCGCACCCCTTTTTCATACTGTGCACAGGTCATATGCCCTATATGCTTTTCCGGGATTACCACCTGTGAGTGAGCTTTTCCCTCCTGCTGTCTGCAAAAAAGAAATAAGGAAGCACCTCCCATGATTCCATAGGAAACAGGGAATACTACCACCATATAGGGAAGTAATATCCAGAAGATCCTGCTTCCTTCATTGTTCAGCATCAGGCTGGCAAAATAGATCACAAGGGCGGCTGCCATAAGAACTGTATTGTTAAGGGCATGTCTTTTCAGCTCCTTCACTGACAGGCTGCTGCCATACCATTTTCCGGTATATTCAAATTTTTCCCCTCTCTGGCGGTAATCATTCCCATATTTTTTCACAATTCTGCCTCAACTTTCCTGTGAGTTCCCAATCTATTACCTGAAAGTGCTTTTCCTTCTCACAGTCTTTGCCTGATGACTCAATCCAGCTTCTTATCCAGCTCATCCACAATCTTCTGAATGCAGCCATCTGTAAATGGAACTGTAAGTCCCACCTGTTTCAGCATGGACGGATAGAAATCACTTGCAGAAAGCCGGCAAAGCTTTATATAATCAGCCCACGCAGCGTCATGATCTTTCTCCATGCGGATCTTAAACTGGAATGCACAAAGCTGTGCAAGTACATAATCAATATAGTAGAAAGGCATCTCAAAAATGTGGTGCTGTCTCTGCCAGTAACCGCCTTCTTCCATAAACCTGCAGCCAGTGGAATCCATATATGGACGGTACTCCTGCTCCAGCCTGTTCCATGCATCACGTCGCTCCTTAGGTGTAAGCTCCGGATTGCCGTATACAATGTGCTGGAATTCATCCACCATTGTTCCATAAGGAATAAAGTCGATGGCATCCTCAAGATGCATCTTGCGGTAATCATCGCCTCTTTCCCCGAAGAAAAGCTCGATCCATGGTTCCGCAAAGAATTCCATGGACATGGAATGGATTTCTGCTGTCTCCATGGTCAGATACCTGGAGTGATCGGTGATCGGATCCTTGCAGGATACATAACTCTGAAATGCATGTCCACACTCATGTGTGATTACATCCACGTCACCACTGGTTCCGTTAAAGTTTGCAAAAATAAACGGTACACCATAATCCGGAAGCTCCGTCATGTAACCACCGGTAGCCTTATTCTTACGTCCGAATACATCAAAAAGCTCATTCTCCATCATCATGTTGAAGAAATCCCTTGTCTCATCAGACATCTCCGTGTACATTTTGCGGCCGCTCTCAAGAATCTCCTCAGGAGTACCGATCGGCGCCGGATCTCCCTGTGGGAAATAAACACCCATATCATAATAACGAAGTGCATCTGCCCCAAGGCGTGCCTGACGGTTCTTGTGCATTCTGGAAGCTAACGGTACAAATACAGTCTTAATCTGCTCGCGAAGCTTCTGTACATCTTCCTTGGTATAAGAATTACGGTTCATGCGGAAGTAGCCCATATCAATGTAATTCTCAAAGCCCAGCATCTGTGCCTGTCTGGTACGGTTCTTCACCATCAGATCGTAGATTTCATCAAGCTCAGCCTGGTTCTCCTCAAAGAAGCCTGAAAAAGCATCCCATGCTTTCTTACGGGTATTCCGATCCTGGGAGCGCATATACTTGCGCATAAGGGAAAGGTTCAGTTCTTCTCCTTCCCACATGATCTTGGCAGAAGCGATCAGCTTACTGTAACGGGAAGCAAGGGCATTCTCCTCCTGCATCAGCGGAATCAGACTGTCATCGAAAGATTTCATCTCCAGTTCCATGGACTTAAATGCAACCGGTCCGATTTTCTCTTCCATATACTGACGATATGGAGTGGCAAAAAGTACTTTCTTATACTCATTTGTCACTGCGTTCAGTTCCGGGAGCTTCTCATCATAGTAGCTCTTCTCGCCGTCATAAAACTCATTTGTCACATCTCCATCCCTGCGGATATGGGCGATGGTGTAAAGAGTTCTCACGTGATCCATCAGCTTGTTAAATTCCTGATGAATCTCGAACTGCTCTTCTCCGCTCTTCGCAGAAGATGCGCGCTGGATAATCTCCTGTGCCTGTGCAATTACAGCTGGAAAATCCACACGAGTGTAAGGCATTTCTGAAAATTTCATCTCGTTCCTCCTTTATAGACACAAATGGGCGGACAAACTTCCTAAAGCTTATCTTCAGAATGCTGTCCGTCCATTGTCGCGTATTATTTACTATATCATAATCACATCTAAATTAAAAGGCTTAAATTTATAAAAAATGTTAATAAAAGAACATTATGACGTTGAAAGTGTGTTTTGCCAAATCTTCAGATTTTATTCAGCTACGCCTTCTTCTCCTTCTTCTACGATTTCCAGATCATCAAGCGTGTCATCTTCTTTGGATTCCTCTTCCTCATACTCTTCTGGTGTATATGGAGTTTCTGTCACGTTTGCCTTTTCCAGAAGAAGCTCTGTTACCTTGCTCTCATAAAGGGCATTTACAAGCGTTTCCCGTGTATAAAGAGTCTCAAAATCAGCAGGACTCTCGCCATAGTAGTCAGCATACTCATTCACATAATTCACGTATTCATCTTCTGTTACCTCAATATTATTGGCTTCGGCATATGCACTGATGAAGAGGCGGCGGTTTACAAGATTTTTGGCTTCTTCTGCAATATCATCCTCTGTAACCCCGAACATATCCAGTACATCATTTACATCTCCGTCTTCCTCTACAAACATGGAATAACCGGAGAGTGCCTCTTCCCTGCATGCCTCAAACAGGTCGTCCGGATACTCTCCCGTAAACTCTGTACGTGCCAGGCAGGCAGAAATCAGATCTTCTGTCTCATCATAAGTACTCTGTTCCTCATAGGACTGCTCCAGATATTCTTTTACAGAAGCCTCATATTCTTCCTTCGTGTCATACCCGGTATAATTCTTCACATAATCCTCATCATATTCCGGAGTATTGGAAGCTGTAACATCTGTTATCTCCACTGAAAAGTCAACGGTTTTTCCCTGCCAGTCTTCCTGCCAGGTGTCATCTCCGTATGTGATGCTAAAATCCAGTTTGTCTCCTGTAGAAACACCTGTCAGCTTCTGGTCAAATTCTGCACCAAATTCTTCCTGTCCCAAAGTGATAAAAGTCTCGTCAGGATCAGCAGCTTCCTCACCCTCCACATTGGCAGTAAGATTCATATATACAATATTTCCGTCCTCGGAAGGTGTATTGGTAGACTGCTCATCACTGGCATCTGCCAGCTCTTCCTGGATCTCATCCTGTACCATATCGTCTGTGATCTCATAGGTATACCTGGTAACCTCTACACCATCATAATCTCCAAGAGTCACATAATCGGAAGCATTCTGAACCAGATATTCAGAAGGAGTAATGGGATCAAGAGCTGCTTCTTCCTCTGCATCATCTGCATCGATCACTTCATTATTCTCTACATCCTGTGAAAATTCAGGATCCAGTTCTTCTCCATCTTCATCCGGATCAGCAGCTGTCAGATCATCCTCTGCTGTGCTCTCCTGGGTAGTATTGTCCGTGTTTTTCTGCTGGGAAGCATTATCTCCACAGCCTGCAAATACTGTCATAGCTGCCAATGCAGCAAAAACATATCTTTTTTTCATATTTTTATTCCTTTCTGATAACTGTATAGCTAAGAGCCAGCTATCCTTTCTATATGTTTCGCATGTTATTTAAAAATAATATAACATTTTCGAAATATTTTGTAAACTTTCATTTCCTATGGACACTGATTTTTCACAAATCGTATTGCCGTCTGAAGAATGAAAAAAATCCTCTGCATGCTGCACCATACAGCATAAGCAGAGGATTCTGAAATTTCAATATTCTATCAAACCAATCCCTGTTATCTTTCCTCTCGGAAGTAGGAAAGTCCCAGACTTTCCGGAGGCTGATTTTCTTTTTTCTTTCGGAAGCTTACTACAACCAGAACGATAATGGTAACCACATAAGGAACCATCTGGATCAGGTCTGTGACATAGCTTGCAACCTTGATTCCAAGAATACTTGGAAGGAACTGATACAGCCAGTAGAGCATACCGAAAAGATACGCGCCCCAGATACAGTTCAGAGGTTTCCATGTGGTAAATATAACCAGTGCAACTGCCAGCCAGCCAAGAGCCTCGATCTGTCCCGTTGTCGCCCAGATGCCCTGATTATAATCCAGAACGTAATATAATCCGCCGATTCCGGAAAGACCGGCACCAATACAGGTTGCCAGATATTTATATTTGGTTACATTGATTCCGGCTGCGTCTGCAGTTCCCGGATTTTCACCTACAGCCCGAAGATTCAGACCTACTCTTGTTTTGTTCAGCACGTAATGCAGCACAACAGCAATAATGATTGCCGCATACACCAGAAAACCATAGGCAAAAATAGTTTTACTTACAATTCCCAGCTTACTGGACAGGAATGGAATCTTCTTTGAAAAAGAAGCGTATGCCAGCGGTGCTGCAGTGTAGCTTGCACCATTTAAAATAAATACACCAAAGAAATTAGCAACGCCCATACCGAATGTGGTAAGTGCAAGACCGGTTACATTCTGGTTTGCACGAAGGGTAATGGTAAGGAAGCTGAAAATCAGCCCTCCCAGCATGGAGGCTGCAATTGCTGCCACAAGCGCCAGGATCACACATATCCAACCCTTTGGATCTGCTGAATTTTTCTCGTAAAAATAGGAGCTGGCGAAGCCAGCAAAGCCGCCAAGATACATAATTCCCGGAACACCAAGATTCAGGTTTCCGGATTTCTCAGTGGTGATCTCGCCCATGGAACCAAACATGATAATTGTTCCAAATGGAATTGCCCTGATGATCCACGCAATCAGATTACTCATTTAGTGCACCTCCTTTTTGGAACCACGGAAAATCATTTTATAGTTGATGAAGAATTCACTTCCAAGGATAAAGAACAGAATCACGCCTTCAATAATACTTGCTGCATAATCGTTCAGGCTGTATGCAGAAGCAATCTCTGCTGCACCTTTGGAAAGGAAGATCAGCAGGAAGGAGATCAGAGCCATATAAAACGTATTAAACTTTGCAAGCCATGCTACAATAATGGCGGTGAATCCGTTTCCGCCTGCGGATGTGGTGGAAATAGTCTGGTCTCTTCCTGCTACGATCAGGAAACCAACCAGACCGCAGATAGCACCGGAAATGATCATGGTACGGATGGTTACCCATTTTACATTGATACCAGCATATCTTGCAGTGTTCTCAGATTCTCCGACAACGGTGATCTCATATCCCTGTTTGGAATATTTCAAATAGAAGAACATGACAAACATCAGGATCACAACAATCAGAATGTTAATATTATATCTCTGTCCCAAAAACTGCGGAAACCATCCAACCTGTGTAGACATGTTCAGTTTACCAAGGCTGGAGGCTTTTCCACGAAGAATATTAGTCATGCATGCCACAATGCTGGTTGCCACATAGTTCATCATCAGGGTAAACAGTGTTTCGTTTGTGTTCCAGTATGCCTTAAACACAGCCGGGATAAAGCCCCACAGACCGCCTGCGATCACGCTGGTAAGGAACATTACCAAGAAAAGCACCGGTGTAGGAAGGCTGGCTCCGCATTTTACCATAACCATGGCAGTGGCAAGACCACCCACCAATACCTGTCCCTCTGCACCAATGTTCCAGAAATGCATTTTAAACGCAGGGGCAAGAGCAATACCGATGCAGAGCAGGGTTACCAGATCTCGCATTGCCCAGGAAAAACGAATACTTGTCATAAAGGTACCGTTAAACATAACTACATATACGGATAACGGATTCAGTCCGGTTACGCTGTAAATGAAAATTGCATCTACAACCAGTGCCAGTAAAATGGCAGCTGCACGAACCCATACTTTGTAGCCGAAGCTGCTTTTGTCACGCTTTATAATTCGGACTAAGGGTTCTTTTGTTTCACTCATTTATTTCCCCTCCTTCCGAAGATTTGTCATCAGCAGACCAACTTCTTCTTTTGTGGTGGTTCTGGCATCCAGGATACCATTCTCCCTGCCGCCGCAGAGAACCAGAATGCGGTCGCACAAGTCAATGAGCACATCCAGATCCTCACCTACATAAACAACTGCAACGCCCTCTTTTTTCTCCTCATTCAGAAGATTGTAGATCGTATAGGAGGTATTGATATCCAGACCACGTACTGCATAGGCAGTCATCAGGACAGTCGGTGCCTCTGCGATTTCACGGCCTACCAGAACCTTCTGTACATTACCGCCGGAAAGGCGGGATACAGGAGTATTTAAGCTTGGGGTAACTACCTCCAGCTCTTTTTTTACCTTTTCTGCCATTTTCTTCGGAGCACGCATATCGGTAATCGGAGATGGACCATTTCCATAACTCTTTAACAGCATATTTCCCGTCATACCCATGGAACCAACAAGTCCCATTCCAAGACGATCCTCTGGAACAAATGCAAGATGCACACCGGCATCCCGAATTTTCTTTGGTGTTTTGCCAACCAGCTGAAGAGGCTGGTCTTCTTTACCTTTTTCATAGAATTCAATGCTGCTGCCCTGGGCTGTAATCTGAAGTCCTGCAATGGCTTCCAGAAGCTCCTTCTGTCCATTTCCTGAAATTCCCGCTATACCAAGGATTTCTCCGCCGAAAACATCGAAGCTTACATCGTCCAGCACCTTGATTTCCTCACGGTTATAAACAGTCAGATGGGAAACTGAAAGGCGTTTCACAGGATTTACAGGCGCAGAGCGGGCAATATTCAGTTCTACCTTCTTGCCAACCATCATCTCTGTAAGGGAATTTTCTGTAGCTTCATTGGTCTCTACTGTGCCTATGTACTCCCCTTTTCGAAGGATTGCCACGCGGTCAGAAATCTCCAGAACTTCGTGAAGCTTGTGGGTAATGATAATAACGGATTTGTTATCTGCTTTCATGTTTCGGATTACTTCAAAAAGTCTTGCCGTTTCCTGAGGAGTCAGAACTGCCGTAGGCTCATCCAGAATCAGGATGTTTGCTCCTCTGTAGAGAACTTTTACAATTTCCAGAGTCTGTTTCTGAGATACACTCATCTCATAAACCTTCTGGTCTAAATCCAGGTCAAAGTGATATTTATCGCAGATAGCCTTGGCTTTTTTCTTAACCTCTTTCAGGTCAAATTTCTGCCTCTTGTCAAGACCAAGGGCGATATTCTCCGTAGCACTGAATACATCGATCAGCTTAAAATGCTGATGGATCATACCGATTCCCAGATCGTAGGCATCTTTCGGAGAGCGAATCTCCACTTTCCTGCCGTCTATCATGATCTCGCCGGAATCTGGAAAATAAATACCGGAGATCATATTCATAAGAGTGGTCTTGCCACTTCCATTTTCTCCCAGAAGGGAGAGAATCTCACCTTTTTTTACATCAAGGTTGACATTTTTGTTGGCAACAACTTTTCCAAATGTTTTGGTAACATTTTTTAATTGAATGGCATATTCCAAAGTGTTGTGCCTCCCTTCCCGTTTTATAATCAAGGCAAAACAAGCTCTTCTGGTTTTGCCTATCTTTGAAGCGTTCGCCAAAATCCCACATCCGCGTGGATTTTAACTTTCCCGCTTACGAAACAAAAGGGAAGCCTTTTTACAGCTCCCCTTTTGGATTTCATGTAATTCGATAACTGTTCAGGTTTCTTCCCAGCTACCTGCTCCACGATGCACAGAAATCATGCTTCGCAGGATTTCGCATTACTGCTTATTCAACAGCGTCTGCGTCCTCTGTGATTCCATCAATACGAAGTGTAAAGTATGGAGCGCTTCTGAATGTGGACTCTGCAAAGTGTCCATCCTCGATAGCCTCAACAGTCTCGCCCTGATATACAACAGTTGCAGGATCAGTTGTGTAATCCATGAAGGAAAGGTCAACCGGTGCAGAAGTAACTTCCTCGCCGCCTACAGTAAATGTAGAGGTATCAAACACCTGAAGAGAACCGTCTTTCAGTTTGCTCTCGATATCAGCAACATAGTCTGCAGTTCCTTCTGCACAGGACTCACCAAGTTCTGTGATTCCTACTGCATCGTCATTATATCCTGCGGACCAGTCCTGCTCAAGGTCACCACCGCCCATTACGGTTGCAATTGCATGTTTGTAGTATACTGCCCAGTTATTGGTAGCAGAGGTAAGTGCTGCTGTAGGAGCAGTCTCAAGCATATCAATATTGTAGCCTACAGAGTAGCAGATCTTGCCATCATCGTGAAGCTTCTGTGTAGCTGCAGGAGCACCTGTAGAGTCTGCATGCTGTCCGATGATCACACAGCCATTTGCAATAAGTGCCTCAGCTGCTGCACCCTCTTTGTCAATATCAAACCAGGAGTTTGTGTACTTAACTTCCATTACAGCGTTCGGAACAACGCTCTTAATACCAAGGTAGAATGCGGTATAACCGGAAACAACCTCAGCGTAGCTGAATGCTCCAACATAACCAACCTTTACATTGCCGTCTGCATCAAAGCTGTCTGGCTGTGTCTCTGTGGTAAGAGTGCCATCCTCAAGAATCTCTTTCAGCTTCAGACCAGCTACAACACCGGATACATAGCGGGATTCATAGATGTTGGTGAATGCATTCTTGAAATTCTCGCATCCGCTGATTGCTGCAAAATCACCTGTCATGGAAACGAATGTTACATCCGGGTATTCCTGAGCAGCCTGTACCAGATAGGTCTGATGTCCATAGCTGTTACCGATTACCAGAGAGCATCCCTGTCCAACAAGGTCGATTGCTGCATCATAGCAGCTGGAGTCTTCCGGAACTTTGTATTTCCAGATGATCTGGCTGTCGTCAAGGCCCAGCTCTTTAGCTGCTTCCTTAACACCGGCGATATGAGCTGCAGAATATCCTTCTGTCTCATCACCTACAAGAATAACTCCCATCTTGAAGTTCGGATCAGCTTCAACGCTGTCCTCGTCAGCGGCATAAACAACAGAAGCGAAGGCGGTCATTGTAAGCACCATCACTGCTGCAAGAAGAAGGCTGACTACTTTTCTACACATTTTTTTCATTTTACTTCCTCCTTGATATTTTTATTTGCCTGAGACTTTCCCCCTCTATGTAAGAAAAATCTTAAACGTTACAGTTATTTTATTTTTTTTCTAATTAAATGTCAACCATTTATATATAATTCAAAAAATATTTTTGAACAATGATAATTTTTTTTGTAAAAATATTTTTACGCGTTCTTCATAATCTTACTTTATCATTTTTCTTATTAGCCACGCGGAAAGCTCTTGGCGTTACCCCATATCTTTCCTTGAATACACGGTGAAAATAACTGTTGTTTTCATAGCCCACTGCTGCAATGATATCGCTGATGGGAAGGTCTGTATCACACATCAGTTCCACAGCTTTACCAAGACGTTTCCGCTGAAGCAGCTCCTTAAAATTAAAGCCTGTTGTTTTTTTTATCATTTTGCTTAATACATGCATGGGAAGGTGAAGCATATCGCATAGCTCAGTCAAGGTGGCCGTGCGGTATTTCTGCTCAATATAATCCAGAGTCGTCATGGATATCATGTTCTCGTACTGATTTGGAAGGCGCATTTCCACATACTGTACAGAGTCCATAAGGTAAAGAAAAATAAGTCCCATGGTAGTCTGATTGATTTTATTCTGGTTGCCCCTTCCTGTTACAAGGGAATAAATAATATTTTCCAGAAGATTCTGGATCTGCAGCACCTCAGATACCTTAAAATGAAGATATTCTCCCTGCTGGTTATCCCGGCGCAGTACATTCACCAGAAAATCTGCCAGAACATTATTATTTCCTGCCATTGAATATGCCACATCAAAAAACTCCGGCAATACCATAAAATTTATGGCAATGTCACTCCTGCCAGCTGCAAGAATCTCATGATGGGTAAACTGATTCAGAAAAAGCAGTTCCCCTTTTCGCACAATAACCTGTTTGCCATCTATAATATTCGTAAGAGTTCCCTCGCATACGTAGAGTACTTCCACATAATTATGGCGGTGAAGGGGAAAATGAACAAACCTGGTATGGGTGCGGATTGCGATCAGCTTTCCTTCCTCCAGCATCTTATTGCTGTCAATGGTAAAATCGCTTCCAGACGTGTAAAGATCCCTGTCCACTTCTGCTTCTCCGTTCAGGATCCTTCTCTCTTCTTCTGTAATTTCACGAAGCTGCTCCAAGAGTTCTCTCTGCACTGCACATACCTCCTGCTGCATGATTTCTGTTTTTCTAATTATATACACAAAAAGAAGTTAGTGTCAAAACCTCTTTTCACACTAACTTCTTCCGCTATTTTTAATCTCTATTTTTTCTTTTTCAGGACCCTTGTTGCCAGCGGCTGCATAATCTCATCCGCTGCGCCGTAGATCACTTCATATTCTGCTGGAACTGGAACTGCCTTGGTTTCTCTTGCATAGTTCTGGATAAACAGATATTCATTTTCCTGATTTTCACGTAAGGTGACAGAAACCTCTGCCGGTACGAATCCCAGCGGTGCCTGAATGCCAGCTTCCTTTGCTGCCTTTCCGTAGAAATCACTGTAGAAAGCCTGTTCCATATCTGCGCCAACGTAATATACGTGACCTTTTCCATATGCTTTATGTGTCACTACAGGAGCTCCTGCATAGAAGTCATCGCCATAGCGCATAAGCACTTCTGCATCGGATACCTTTACCAGCTCACACAGGTTCTTGCAAGTATAGGTACCGCTGATTCCCAGATGATTGCCTGGTTCTGAAATTCCGTGGTTCTCTTCCCAGTCATAAAGAGCATCAATCTCCGTAGTACGAAGGCCGGCTGCCTCCATAAGCCCGTATGGTGTACCTCCAAGGAAGCACTTGTCTGTACCATCCACAAGACCGGTCCAGTAAGTGATCACCAGGGTTCCGCCATTTTCTGCATATGCTCTTAATTTTTCTTCGTATCCATCTTTAAACATATAAGCCATTGGCGCTGCCACGATCTTATAGCCGGAAAGCTCATGCTCCATGGAGATCACATCCACATTCAGTCCCTGTTCCCGCAGGGCGCGGTACTGCTTCTGTACCGCTTCTGTGTAGAACATGTTCTCATTCCGCGGTCCCTGTGCATCCTGGATTGCCCAGTTATTTTCTCTGTCATAAAGGACTGCTGCCGGAGACTTCATCTGGCTGCCGCAGACTTCCTTCAGTGCCTCCATAGCCTCTCCAACCTCTGTCACTTCTTTAAACACGCGGGTATCCTCTCCGCCATAGTGGTCGATCACTGCGCCGTGGAATTTTTCAGAAGCCCCCTGGCTCTGATGCAGCTGGAAGTATAAAACGCTGTCGGAGCCGTGAGCTACTGCCTGAAGAGAGGCAGCCAGCATCATTCCCGGCTTTTTCAGCTTATTGATGGGCTTCCAGTTTGTGGCAGATGGGCAGGACTCCATGAGAAGAAATGGCTGATTCTTAATGCTCCTCATCAGATCATGCTGCATACCTGCATCAATGGCAGTGAAAAATTCCTCTTTCTTATGCCAGCTTGGATAGTTGTCCCAGGATACCACATCCAGAACATCGCGGAACTTCTTGTAATCAAGACCGTTGTAATCATACATCAGATTGGCTGTTACCGGCAGTTCAGAACCACCTTCACGGATTGCAGCAACCTCTCCTTTGATGAAATCAATGGTGCGGTCTGTAACGAACCGGTTCCAGTCAAGCTTCAATGCATGAAGCTCGTTCTCCCCCTTTGGGGAAGGGGCTTCAATCTGATCGAAGCTATTGTAAATATGGCTCCAGAATGTGGTGCACCAGCTGGAATTCAGCTTCTCAATGGTTCCATATTTTTCTTTCAGCCATTCCCGGAATTTCTGCTGACAAAGAGGGCAATAGCATTCTCCGCCAAACTCATTGGAAATGTGCCACAGAATCACACCAGGATGACTGCCCAGTCTCTGGGAAAGCAGCTTGTCCATATCGTGAACCTTCTGACGATATACCGGAGATGTATAGCAATGATTATGTCTTCCTCCGAAAAATCTTCTGGTGCGGTCCGGATCCATGCGAAGGACCTCCGGATACTTATCGGCCATCCACTTTGGCCTTGCGCCTGACGGTGTTGCCAGGATCGTGGAAATTCCCTCTTTATATAAATTGTCAATAATCTCTTCCAGCCAGCCCAGATTGTACTTTCCTTCTTCTGGTTCCAGTACTGCCCAGGAAAAGATTCCTACAGATACTGTATTAATATGGGCTTTTTTGAAATATTCAATGTCTTTTTTCAGAATGTCCGGGCGGTCAAGCCACTGCTCCGGATTGTAATCACCACCATGCAGCATATGGCCATATTCTATTTTTCTTGCCATCTCAATCTCCTTTTTGTTGCCATGATAAGAATATTTTTGTTACTGGTCACGGAGTGAACAGTAACGTATTTTTTCTCAGATTCCCTTAAATACAAATGAAAACTCCATAGGCTTACTTGTATCCAGCAGATATTCTTCCTGGGTTCTTGCTCCCCAGCTGTCGTCTCCGGCAATTCCCATCTGGCCTTTTGCTACGCGCACTACTGTATAATGAATCTGGGGCAGCTCATATGGATGCATTGCATTTTCCATCTCATGAGGTGTGTATGGCAGGGCAGAGAACATCATCGGGCCGTTTTCTTTATCCATCTCAAAAAGCATTCCTCTGCCTTTCCGGTCTGTGATCTTCGCCCATCTGACCTCTTCCTTGGCACCGCATTCCTGTGGAACCATATATCTTGCCACATTATCTTTTACCATATTATCGTAGATTCCAAGCTTTGCACCTTTCTTACGGTCTGCATAGGTCTCAGCTTCTCCAAGTCCATACCAGGATACATGGTCATAATCTGCATTAAACTTGAAAATCACACCAAATTCCGGCATATCGCCAAGCTCCTTCACCGGATCATAGGAAAGTGTGGTACGAACTCTTCCATCTCCGAAAACTTCATAAGCAAGTGTACACTCAGCTGCCGGAATAGTTGGAAGAAAATAGGTATAGGATACCTTTACGGAATGCTCTTTTTCCTCTACCTTTGGTACATTTCCAGGTCCATATGCCGCTCCGCGGTAATCCTTATGGTTTACATACATGCTGGCAAGCTTCCACTGTCCGTAGCGCATTGCCATCAGATTTCCACAGTCATTGTCTGTTGGTGCACGCCAGAAATTAGGCTTCGGAATTGCCTCGATCATTTCTTTTCCTGCATATTTATAGGAAACAAGACCACCGTTCAATACGGAGAAAAGCACATCAAATTCCGCTCCGCGCACGCCAATATTATGGGTACTGTGAATTACCTCCAGATGCTCTGTGCAAGGCTTCACAGCTGCTTCCACCTGGTAAACATACTGTCCAAAGGCAACCTCATGACCTGCTTTCACCCATGGCATATCCTCTTTCAAATGGAAAGAAACAGTTACCGTGTACTCACCTGCTTTCTCCTCCTTCTTAAATGGAAGAGCATATTCCATCTGGCTCAAAGGAGCCACTGCTGTATCCAGTACTTCTGTACGAATTACGTTTCCATCCTTCTGAAGAGTTACTCTGCATTCAAATGTGTCCGTATTTACAAACAGATTCTTGTTGATCACGTTCACGGAATCAGCACTTACCTGTGCGGTAATATTCTGATAATTAAATTTTACTTCCTGCATCTTCGGAGACGCATCACGATTTCCACCATATGCAATACCATTTCCACTGAAATTATAATCAGTAGGACGCTCGCCAAAATCTCCGCCATATGCCTGGAACTCTTTTCCATAACGGTCTTTTTTGTAAATAGACTGATCGATATAATCCCAGATAAAGCCACCCTGATATTTCGGCTCTGTATCTGTCAGATCTGTATATTTATGCATGGCACCGCAGGAATTTCCCATGGCATGGGTATACTCACAGCAGATAAAGGGCTTGGAAGCATCTTTTGCAAGAAACTCTTTAATTGCTTCCACAGATGGATACATCTGGCTTTCCATATCGCTGGTAGCGTTATATCTGCGGTCATGGCAGACACCTTCATAATGTACCAGACGGGTAGGATCTGCATTTCTAAAGAGCTGGGACATTTCAAAAATATCCTTACCACCGAAGGACTCATTTCCACAGGACCAGATCAGGATTGCCGGATGGTTCTTATCTCTCTGATACATGGAATTGGCGCGGTCTAACATCATAGACTGCCATTCCGGCTTATCATGGGGAACCACGTAAGTATAGTCTTTCGTAAATTCCGCTGTATCCCAGGAGCCGTGACTTTCCAGGTTGGTCTCATCGATCATGTAAATTCCAAACTCATCACAAAGCTGGTAGATCAGAGAAGCATCCGGATAATGACAGGTGCGGATGGCATTGATGTTATTCTGCTTCATGATGGTCAGATCCTTGCGTAGCTCTGCTTCGGATACACATCTTCCTGTTATGGAACTGAATTCATGACGGTTCACACCTTTAAATACAATTCGTTTTCCATTTAAAGTCATAATTCCGTCTTTCATTTCAAATCGGCGGAAACCGACTTTCTGAGGGATCACTTCCTGAAGAATACCATTCTCATCGAAAACCTCCATGACCAAATCGTAGAGCTGGGGATCTTCTGCACTCCAGAGAATCGGATTCTCCACCGTCCAGCTAAAAGTATCAGCAACACCTTTCTGAACGGTTCTGTCAGCAGCTTCAGCGGCTGCATCTTTTCCGTTCCGGTCACTTCCTGTATTTGCTGCATTTTCGCCTAAGCTCTTATTTTCCTCCAATATGGTCTGTCCATTTTTTGACAGAGCAATATGCACATTTCCCTTTCCCCAGGTGCTGGTCTTGACTTCAAACCGGGCTTTGTTAAGGCTCTCATCCGGGATTGCGCGGATCTGGAGATCATACACATGCACATCCGGTACTGTATAAAGATAAACCTCCCGGTAAATTCCAGAGAAGCGATAGAAATCCTGGTCCTCGCACCAGCTGCTGGCTGTCCACTTGAACACCTGAGCTGCCAGCTTATTTTCCCCTTCTTTCACATAATCGGTGAGTTCAAATTCTGACGGGGTAAAAGAATCTTCACTATATCCTACAAACTGGCCATTCAGCCAGAGAGCGATTCCACTTTCTGCACCCTGGAAGGAAATAAAAAGACGTTTTCCTTTCATCTGTTCCGGCACTGTGAAATATTTCACATAGCTTGCCACAGGATTGAAATGCTCCGGAATCTCCCCTGGGTGAATATCCTCGTGTCCTTCCCATGGATACTGCACATTGGCATACTGAGGTGCATCGTAGCCCTCCATCTGGATATGGGCCGGCACACGGATGTCATCCCAGTCTTTGCAGGAATAATCTTCTCTCTCGAAGCCTTTTATGGTATTTCCGTAATTGCGGGCATAATGGAATTTCCAGATTCCATTTAAGCTGTGGCGGTAAGAAGTCTCACCTGTGGAAGCCTCTTCCACGTTTGCATAAGTGATATGATCGGAGTGCGCCTCCATTCTTCCGTCTTTAAAATATTCGGGATTCTTAACTAATGAATAATCAAATTCCTTCATATGTAATCCTTTCTCGATACTGTTCACTGGTAACAACAGTAACCCTTTCTCTATAAACGTTGCGGGCAATATTTTCCAGATGCCCTGCACTAGAGCGTGTTTGAAAAATCATTCCCGCAATCTGCACGCCCCACTTTGCGGGAGATTTCACCCGAATTCGGTTGCCGTAGCCCGCTACGGCGCCTCATCCGAGCGAAATCTCCCACAAATTGTGACGCACATCTTGCAGAAAGCCTTTTTCAAACACGCTCTAGGAAGATCTATAATTCGAAATTTTTACGAATTACATTTGCAAGCAGCTCTGCAGTACCGTCAATTCCGAAATTGTTGCTGTTCAGCATCAAATCCATATATTCGGTACTTCCTGGCTGTTGACCAAATGTCGCAATCAGTTCGCTGATGCTGTTGTATGCAGGTTCAAAAGCAGAAGTGTCAGGCGTGTTTTCCAAGTATTCCAAAACGTAGCTGACGGCAGCGGCAGTACCATAGATAAGTCCGTCCTCGTCCAGATCAAATTCCGGGGTATGGTGATTAGCGCCGGAACCTAATTCGTCATTTTTTATTCCCACGAAGGTTTCTACACCTGGAAACAGGCTGCACATATAACTGAAGGTTTCAGATGCCATCCATGGCTCACAATCATATATGACATCTTCGCCGATCTGTTTCTTGATAGAATCAATATAGGTTTTTCTGCATGCAGGATAGTTCTCTGTAGGTAAAAGCTGTTCCAGCAATTTAAACTGGTAGGTACAGTAATTAAGAGGACAAATTGCAGCAACAATTCGTTCAAATTCTTTGATAAATTCTTCTTCGCTGTTTCGATCCATCATTCGGATGCTTCCTTCGCAGGTAAGCTTGTCGGGAATCAGGTTAAAGGTTGCTCCTGCATTGACAGAGCCCAGAGACCAGGTCAGAACGGTGTTGGGTTTTATGTATTTTAACCGGAGTGTATCAAGGTTAGAATATATGTCATGGAAACAGTCAATTACACTGTGAGCAAGATCCGGTCTGGAACCGTGTCCGCCTTTTCCGTTTATTTCAAGTACGAATTGGTAAAGGCCTGACATGGCAGAACCCTGGCAGTAGGAAAGTTTTCCTGTGGGAATGTCCCAACGCACATGAGAGGCGTAGCAGGTATCAAACTTCATGTCCTTTTCTGCCATATAAGCCAGAAGCTTTTCTATATTCCGATGTCCTTCTTCTCCTTCCTCAAACATAAGGACAACGCGTCCATTTAGGGAAGCTTCCATATTCTTCAGTATTTTTGCGGCGGTAAGAAGCATGGCAATGTGGCCGTCATGGCCGCAGCCATGCATAACACCAGGATTTTTTGAAATACATATTTTTTTATTCTTAAGATTGGTCTCGGATTCCAGTATGGGAAGTGCATCGATGTCGGATCTGAGAAGAACTGTTTTTCCGGTACTGTCTCCGTTTATATATGCAAAAATGCTACCGCCTGGTACCTAGACATAAGGAATATCAATTTTTTCAAGTTTCACATTATCTGTCGAATCTTCTGAATTGTCAAGTATTTTTTTGCTTTTTTGAAATTGTGTTTAAAATAGTTCGATGTTCGCTCTATTCACAGTAACAACTAAAATAGAACTTCCAAAAAGAGGTTTATAACACTTTACTGGTATGATTTTAGTATGCTATAATTGTTGTATTTCAAAGAAAAATGAGGCAGAAAAATGATATTTGATACACATGCACATTATGATGATGAGGCATTTGACGAAGACAGAGATCAGCTCCTTTCTTCCATGAAAGACGGGGGAGTGGGCTGTATTGTAAATGTGTGCGCGTCCGTCGGAGGATTTGGCGGGACCTTGGAATTGATGAAAGCGTATCCTTTTGTGTATGGCGCAGTGGGGGTTCATCCCGACGATGCAGGAATTATGACACAGGATACTCTGGATGAGATCCGGCGTCTTTCCCATATGGAGAAAATGGTCGCCATCGGAGAAATCGGTCTGGATTACTACTGGCATAAGGAAGAGGCAGAGCATAAACAGCAGCAGGAGATGTTCCGGGCGCAGATGGACATTGCTAGGGAGGAGAAGCTGCCATTTATGATCCACAGCCGGGATGCAGCCGAGGACACTCTGGAGATTGTAAAGGAATATATGAAAAAAGATATGTCCGGAGGATCATTCACTGCTTTTCCTACAGTAAGGAGATTGCGGCGGAATATTTGAAAATGGGACTTTATCTTGGCATTGGCGGCGTGCTTACTTTCAAAAATGCAAAGAAGCTGAAAGAAGTAGCTGCCATAGCGCCGCTGTCCCAGATCGTTCTGGAAACGGACTGCCCTTATATGGCACCGGAGCCCAATCGAGGCAGGAGAAATTCTTCCTTGAATCTGCCCTATGTTGCAGAAGCCCTGGCTCAGATTAAGGGAATTACTGCAGAAGAAGTAATTGCAGTGACGGAAGAGAATGCGAAGCGGTTATTATTCAGAGCATAAATTTTGACGGACAAGGAGACAAGTAGTGCAAAGTCAGTTAGTATTTCAGGAAGAAAAAGAGAGGGAACGACTGAGAAGACAGAATTTGCTGTTGTCACAGGCAGAGAAACCTGCGTTAGAGCATTTTTTTAAGGGGAAGTCAGAACTTTCTGTTCTGGATATTGGTTGCAATGATGGAGCCCGAACCTTTCACCGCTTTTCAGATGACAGGATTTCCAGGGTGATTGGCCTGGAGTATAATCAGCAGCTTGTGGAAAGAGCCAACAGTCAGTACGGAAATACTAAATTTTCTTTTTATCAGATGGATGTGGATCGGGATTCGTTTTCCGCGGATTTTCAGAAGCTATGCACGGAACCGGAAGACAGAGAATTTGATCTGATCTGTCTTTCTTTTGTATTAATGCATTTGCATGATGGGGAAAAGCTGCTTCGCACATTGAAGAATTTTTTGAAAAAAGGCGGAGTGATTTTTATCACAGAAAGCAATGACCGCATATCCACTTTGGCTCCAGATGAAAAGAATCTTCTTGGACAGTTTCTGGATATCTTAAAAGAGGACAAATACGCAGGAAAAAGAGAAACCGGTCAGGCCGTTCCCGGCTGGCTGACCAACTGCGGATACGATCATATCCATGTCTGGTGCAAGGGGATTTCCGCTGCCAAAGGCGAACAGCAGCAAAAAGAAGATATTTTCCAGACCTTTTTTTCCTATTTGCCCGAGGATGTGGAAATCTTGCTGGCAGAAGAACCGGATAACAGAAAATATCAGGACTGGCAGAACTGGCTAAAAAAGAATTATGAAGAGCTTCAGCAGCTGATTCTGAGTGAGGAATCGGAGATTACAATGGGCATGCAGATTTTGTCCTGTGAGAGGGGAAGCTTATGACACAAAAGACAGGCTGGCTTGGGGCTTCTGGCAGAGAATTTTGTCTGTGTTCATTGGAAAAAGAGGATATTGAAGAAACACTGCAGCTTATGGACCGGTGCGTAGGCGAAAATCTATATCAGAAAGAAGAACTTGAGCAGGCCATTGGAAGCAGTGAACGAGCATTTCTGCTGCTGAGAACTGCAGAAGGAGAACTTGCAGGCTATATTTATTACTATCTTACCAATGAGAAGCAGATTGCAGAGGATACTAGGCTTACGGAACAGAAAATTCAACAGGTATGCCAACAGGATACTTTGGCACCTGTTGGCAAGATTCAGTCAGTAGGAATAAAAGAAGCATTTCGCAGACAGGGACTGGCAGTTTGGCTTATGAAGTATGCGTTGAGGCAGTTTGCGGAGAAGGGCATAGGGGAAGTGTTTATCATCTGCTGGAATGCAGGCGGTAAAGTTCCTCTGGAAAAGGCACTTCAGGAATGCAGGTTTGTTCATCTTTTTTCTGCAAAGATGATCTGGTATAATAAAAAAGAACTTTATTGTCCATATTGCAAAGGACGCTGCAAGTGTGATGCAGAGGTTTATTTTAAGAAAGTTAAGGAAAGGAATTGCAAATGAAAATAAAACTTCTTCCTAAATTTATACTTTCACTTGGCGTGATCGGTGTAATCCTTACCATTGCCATTTCTCTTTTCAGTTATAGAAGCTCCAGATCCTATCTGGAAAATCTATATGCACAGAGGGTAATGACGAACAGCAATAGTATTGCAGATATGATGTCGGTTTCGGATGTGAAGAAAATCCTGGCAGAAGGTGGGGACAAGACAGAAGAATATTCGGAAATGGTTACGTTGTTTAACAAGCTGAAAAAGGACGGCGATGTTACATATCTGTCTCTGGTTGTTCCGGATGAAGACAGTGTTCATTTCTACATAGATGCCCTGGTTGAGGAAATGGGAGATGATCCTGCGAATCAGATCGCCTATGGAAGTGACATTTTGTACACTGATGCTGCAAATCCTGATGATCCTGCTGACATGGAGAAATATATTACCATATGGAACCAGTATCAGCAGAATAAAGGTGTGGATCATCCGCTTGTGACGGACAACAGCTATGGCTATAATTACACGGGCGTTTCGGTGATTCTGGACGAGAATGGAAAGGCTCTGGCAGAAATTCAGTATATTCTGGATATGAAAGAGGTCAGGAATTATCTGAATTCCTTTCTTATCAATATGCTGCTGATTTCTTTTTGCATTATCGCAGTGACGATGGCTGCGTATATTGTCTTTGTGCGAAAGACAATCACCAGACCGATCAGCAGGCTGGCTGATTTTACCCAGGAGATTACAGAGAGCGGAAAGTTTGAGAATCAGAGAATTACTATGAAAACTGGTGATGAGATCGAGGCACTAAGTGACTCTTTCAACTTTATGATGGAAGAGCTTGAAAATTACATTGCCAATCTGTCCAAAGTGACTGCTGAGAAGGAGCGAATCGGCACTGAGCTGGATATCGCCAGGAATATTCAGGCATCCATGCTGCCATGTATTTTCCCGGCTTTTCCGGATCGTAAGGAATTTGATATTTATGCAACTATGACACCTGCAAAGGAAGTTGGCGGTGATTTTTACGATTTCTTCATGGTAGATGAGACACATCTGGCAATTGTTATGGCCGATGTATCCGGAAAAGGTGTTCCGGCTGCGCTCTTTATGGTCATTGGAAAAACGCTTATCAAGGATCACACTACACCAGGAAGAGATTTGGGGGAGGTTTTCTCTACTGTAAATAATCTTCTTTGTGAGGCAAACAGTGAAGGCTTGTTTATCACTGCTTTTGAAGGTGTGCTGGATCTGGTGACAGGAGAGTTCTGTTTCGTAAATGCTGGACATGAAATGCCATTTATCTGTAAAGCAGGCGGCAGTTTTGAGGCATATAAGATCCGTCCAGGCTTTGTCCTTGCTGGATTTGAAGATATGAACTATAAAGCCGGCAGTATGACGCTGGATGTGGGAGATTTGATCTTCCAGTATACAGACGGTGTGACTGAGGCTACAAATGTAGAAAATCAGCTTTATGGAATGGAGCGTCTGGAGCAGGTTCTGAATCGTGTAAAAGACAGAACACCATCAGAAATTCTGCCTGAAGTGAAAAAAGATATTGATGCTTTTGTGGGAGAGGCACCGCAGTTTGATGATATTACCATGCTTTGCGTAGAGTATAAGGCGAAGATGGAAAAAGCATGATCGGGCAAAAAAAGGCTGAATTCTGGAAATGAGATAATTTCCGGAATTCAGCCTTTTTTAAATATGCTCTGGTCAAAAATCTATTTAGTACCAAAAATTCTGTCGCCTGCATCGCCAAGTCCCGGGCAGATATAAGCGCGGTCGTTCAGTTCTCTGTCCAGATGTCCTACATAGATCTGCACATCCGGGTGCACCTCATGAAGTCGTTTCAGACCTTCCGGAGCAGCGATAACAAACATACATTTAATGCTCTTTCCACCATGTTGTTTGATGAAGTTAACGGCGGAGATAGCAGAGCCGCCAGTTGCAAGCATGGGGTCAACCATAACGATGAGACGCTGGTCGATAGGATCCGGAAGCTTACAATAGTACTCATGAGGCTCATGAGTAACCGGGTCACGGTAAAGACCAATATGACCGATCTTGGCAGACGGAACCAGAGTGGTGATACCATTTACCATACCCAGACCTGCACGAAGTACAGGAACAACAGCAAGCTTCTTACCAGAAATCATAGGAGTTCTGCAAGTCTCAATAGGAGTCTCAACTTCAACATCCTCAAGAGGAAGATCGCGAAGAGCTTCAAAACCCATAAGAACTGCAATCTCCTCAATAAGTTTGCGGAATTCATTTGTTCCGGTCTCCTTATTACGAAGAATGGAAATCTTATGCTGGATCAGCGGGTGATCCATAATAAAAACATTGTCCATATCTGAAAAATTTGACATGATAAAAACCTCCGTAGTGTGATAAAGTTGCCATTGCCCTATGCAATAACAATCGTTACTGTTCACTCCGTGATCAGTAACACGCTTCGCGATGCACAGAAATCATGCATTCGCATGATTTCGCGCCGCACTTCTCGGGTTTTCTGTGAACTTTGTTCACAAAAAACACCTCGCGGAACGTTACCAGTGAACAGGAACTAACAATCCCTTCAGAACCTTTTTTAAACGGGTTCCAGAGCGTATTGAAAATGCTCTATGGGAATACTGTAAAAATCATATCGCACTTTCTATAGAAAGTCAATAATTGTAAAAATTTGTCGCATACTTTATACTATAACAAGATTGCTGGTTACTGTTCACTCCGTTCACAGTAACGCGCTTCGCGATGCACAGAAATCATGCATTCGCATGATTTCGCGCCGCACTTCTCGGGTTTTCTGTGAACTTTGTTCACAAAAAACGCCTCGCGGAACGTTACCAGTGAACAGTAACGATTGCTGTTCACAGTATAGACCGTATTGGAAGAAATCATGCGAATGTATGATTTCTGTACAGTGTGAAGTGCGTTACCAGTCAGGTTGTGAACAGGCTCTAAGGGAAAAGGAGGAACTATATTTATGAAATTCAGAGTTGAGGGCATTTATGATGCCAAAAAGCTGGGAATCCCACAGATGCTGATTCTGGGGCTCCAGCATATGTTCGCCATGTTTGGCGCTACCATTCTGGTGCCGATCCTGGTAAACAACTATTTTCATGGCGAGGGCTTATCCATTCAGGTAACCCTGTTCTGTGCCGGATTCGGAACACTTCTGTTCCATGTACTGACTAAGCTGAAGGTACCTGCATTCCTAGGATCATCATTTGCATTTCTTGGCGGATTTGCCACCGTTGCAGAGCTTGACACCGGAATTTTTGCCAACATGTCTTATGGAGAGAAGCTTCCATATGCATGCGGTGGTGTGTTTGTAGCAGGACTTCTGTATCTGGTACTTGCAATGATCGTTAAGGTAATTGGCGTAAAGCGCGTCATGCGTTATCTGCCTCCGGTTGTAACTGGTCCGATTATTATCTGTATTGGTCTTAGCCTTGCACCGTCTGCAATCAGCAACGCATCCCAGAACTGGATCCTTGCTTTGATCGCACTTGGAACTGTTATTTTCTTCAACATCTGGGGCGTTGGAATGTTCCGTATTATTCCGATTCTGATGGGTATTGTTGTTTCTTATGTGGTTGCCCTGATCATGAATGCCTTGGGTATGACAAACGCAGATGGAAGTGCTATCCTCAGCTTTGCAGGAGTAGCAAGTGCGCCGATCGTAGGTGTTCCGAAATTCTTCCTCTGCAAATTTAACATTACTGCAATCCTTGCAATGGCACCGATCGCAATTGCTTCCATGATGGAGCACATTGGCGATATTTCTGCTATTTCCGCAACGGTTGACCGCAATTTCATCGAAGACCCGGGGCTTCACCGTACACTTCTGGGTGACGGACTTGCAACCTCTCTGTCAGCACTGATCGGTGGACCTGCAAATACAACTTACGGAGAGAACACTAGTGTTCTTGCTCTGAGCCGTGTTTATGACCCGAAGGTAATCCGTCTGGCTGCTATTTATGCAGTTATCCTCAGCTTTATCCCGAAGATGGCTGAGGTGATCAGTTCCCTTCCGTCTGCGATCATCGGTGGTATCAGTTTTATTCTTTATGGAATGATCTCTGCTGTTGGTGTCCGTAATGTAGTTGAGAACAAAGTAGATCTGACACGTTCCCGTAACCTGGTTATTACAGCGGTTATCCTGGTTTGTGGTCTTGGTATTTCCGATGGACTTACATTTACCATCGCAGGCGCACATATTACTCTTACAGGACTTGCACTTGCTGCAATTGTAGGAATCCTGCTGAACGCCGTTCTTCCGGGAAATGACTATGTGTTTGAGACTGCAAAGAAGAAAGAGGAGATGGAAGACGACTGATCCGGCTGGCTTTCCTATATGGTGATGCTGCCGGCAGGTGAAATGTCCGTTTAGCTGATATATAAAAAGAACTCGATTCAAAGTAAATAAATGCGGGAGTCTTTTTCAAAGAGGCTCTAAGTACATTTATTTGCCATGTATGAATCGAGTTCTTTTTTATGTTGTAATAGGAAATGTTGTTGGAATTTCCTATTACCGGGCAGAATCGCACTGCGGCGGAAGGGGAGGTGTCGTTCGAGGCGACCTGCCGCAGTGCAATTCTGCAAGAAGGAATCTTTTTAGAAGCTTCCGCCTGTACCTCCGTGATCGCTGTCTGAGCCGCCGGAGGAACTGTCACTATCCTTCGGTTTCGCTGTTTTGGTAACTGTGTGATACAGGAAAATATCGTTTGATCTTGTCAGTGCCATACTTCCCTGGCGCACATAATCCACTGCGCTGTCCTGTGTCCGTACGCTTTTCAGCTGGGCTCTCATGCCCATGGTACACAGAAACGCAAGCACAAGACCGATTCCCAGGGAAATGAGAATCCATATGGAAGAAAAGGGCTCTGTATAAGGCTCCCCGTTAGCAGCCATTTCCAACAGATCCTGACACAGATCTGCGTAGGTATCGAAAGCGCCGTAGAAGTTTTCATCCTTTAACAGAGGCTCTACATTTTCCTTCAGATAAGCAAGTCCGTCATCGTTAAACGCAGTCATACCATATCCGTGGGTGGTAATGTGCCATTCACGGTCGCCAATGCTGACCATGAACAGGATTCCGTCGTGGTTTTCGCCGGTTCCGTAACCATTCTCATCGAAGAAATGATCTGTAAAGTAGTTCATCTCATTGCCGTCTTTCGACTCTACTGTGGCAACTGCCACTTCCAGATTGTATTCCCCGGTGATGGCTTCCAGCTTATCCAGAAGCTGGGATTCTTCTTCATCTGTGAGAAGATCCGCCTCGTCCAGGACAAGGGAAAATTCGGAGGCTGCAAAGTCCTGATAAGAGTCATCTTCCTCACTGCCGGATCCGCCAAAGCTGTTGGAAGCTTCGGCCTGTACCGTAACAGCTCCCGTACCTGGCAAAGCAGTAGTAAAAAGCGCATCCGTGCCTGGAATAACTGCACTGAAAAGGCTTCCTGCTCCCAGCACTGCCGCCAGAATAATTCCAAATGATTGTTTTTTCATGGCATGTTCCTCCTTAACAAAATGTGTGAATCAGCCATGCAATGGCGTAAGCAGCAACGGAAAAACCTGCAGTAAGTCCAAGGAACCATTTAGTGAAAATACCTTTATCTACAGGCAGATTTCCTACAAATTTACCAGTCTGTCCGTTCATGCCGAACAGATAGTGGTTGCCCTTCCAGGTGGTGGAAAGAAGCCATACCGGGAAAAGGGCATAGTGGGTTTTACCGCCTTTTAACTGAATACGGGTATCTTCAGGGGTAACGCTGTCATAACCGATGACCGTATCGCGAAAAGCATCCTCAGCGGCTTTTCTTACACGCTGGTTGGCGCGCTCAGCAGATTCTTCTGCGGATACATCATATTTGTCCGCAACGTATCCTGCCAGGTAAGGAGTGGCAAAGTCCACAGCCTCGGAAATTACGTAAGGCTCCAGAGACTCTGTTAAATCATTGTCAATTTTGGAAGAACCGTCTACCGGAATCTGGTCGAACCCGATGTTTCCAGCACGGAAAACAGAGTAATGGCTGGTTTCCGTATAATCATAGTCGCTGTCACTCCAGAAACGGGTCTTGGTGGCATGATAGCGGATATCTGCAGAAGCGTCGGTGTCAAAAAGCCAGAAAGGCACATAAACACCTTTGATCTCGTCAATGTGATTTTCCTTTTTAAATACTTTGGGTAAAAGGATCTTGCCGTGAAGATGTTTGGTCAGACCTTCTTTGGCTGCCTTTTTGTCCAGCTTAAACGGAATGATAAAATCCGGACGCAGGGTACCGGAAAATTTGCCGGACATTACTACCGGATTGCCGCAGAATGGGCAGGAGGAAGCACCTGTGCTTTCATCGGCAACGATTTCTCCGCCGCAGGACTGGCATATGTAAACGGACATTCCGCTGGCTTCATCTTCCTTCCAGGAGTTGTCTGAAGCACTCTCCCAGTTCAATTCATCAGATTGCTGGTTAGCTGCTGCTTCGTTAAATTCTTTGACGGTTTCCATATCAAATTCAGTGTCGCAGTAAGGACATTTCATCTTCTGGAGCGTACTGTTGAATTCGATTGCTCCGCCGCAGCAGGGGCATTTATATTCAAGTAAATCGGACATAGTTCATCTCCTTTTATGCTGCTTTTTTACTGGGTATCGTTTTCATTAAATGGATCGCCACAGTTCGGACAGAATTTCGGCGGATTGGTTGGATCTTCCGGTTCCCAGCCGCACTTGTCACAGCGGTACCGAGGCTTCATAGCCGGTTTCGGGGAACCGCAGTTGGTGCAGAACTTGCCTGTATTTACAGCGCCGCAGGAACAGGTCCAGCTTGCATTTGCTGCAGGTTCCGGAGGCTTTTTCGCACCGCATTCCGGGCAGAAATTACCGGAAACCATAGCACCGCAGGAGCATTTCCACTGGTCAGCTGCCGGAGCAGAACCGCCTGCCTGAGCCTGGGATACGGCCGGATTTGGCTGTGGTTGTGCCATCTGCTGTGCCTGAGCTGCCTGCTGCTGTCCCATAGCGTAAAGATTCTGTGCGTTAAAACCGCCAGTCATGCCTGCCATATTCATGCCCATGAAACCGGTCATGGCACCGCCAGCGTTGCCTGCTGCTGTCTTCATGGCGTCTGCCTGTGCTCCTGCAAGAGTAGCGGCTGCCATGGCAGGATTGCGGAGGATAGCCATACGCTGAGCTTCTTTGATCATCTGGGCATCTTCCTCAGGAAGAGTGATCGGATTCATGGCAACAGATACGATCACGAGACCACGAAGCTGACTCCATTTCTGGGTGAGAGCCTGATTCATGGCATCACAGAGCTCCAGTGCATGAGCCGGAAGTGCGCTTGGACGGATTCCCTGCTGGGAAATGCTGGCAAATGCCGGCTGAAGAGCTGAGATAAATTCTGTTTTCAGCTGTCCCTCGATCTGTTCTCTGTCGTACTGCTGTTCAAAGTTTCCGCAGACGTTGGAATAGAAGAGAAGCGGGTCTGCAATGCGGTAGGAATAAACACCGCTGCAGCGGACAGAAACATCAATGTCCAGTCCGATGTTCTGGTCTACAACACGGAATGGAATCGGGTTCGGAGTTCCGAATTTATTGTCCACCAGTTCTTTGGTATTGAAATAGTAAACACGCTGGTCTTTGCCAGTGTCACCGCCGAATGTGAAACGCTTGCCAATGGTGTGGAAAGTGTTCATGATGGCGTCGCCCAGATTTCCGGAGAAAATACTTGGCTCGGTAGAAGCATCGTAGGTGTATTCGCCTGGTTCCGCGCAGATATCAACGATCTTGCCCTGCTCTACGATCATCATACATTGTCCGTCTGCGACTGCGATTCCGGATCCGGTGGTGATAATGTTGTCGCTTCCCTTGGTATTGGAGGAACGTTTGGATGTGCGCTTCTGCCCCTTTACTGCCAGAACGTCATTGTCGATGGCATCACAGTAGAAAAATTCTTTCCACTGATCTGCAAGTGTACCGCCTGCGGCGCCAAGTGCTGCTTTAATAAGTCCCATATTGTAACTCCTTTCTTTTTGACCGGTCAATGACTGGAAAAATTATGTAAACGAATGCCACCTGATGCCAATAGCAGGAGTGCATTGGCGCAGAAACCATGGATTTCATATCTGGTGGTGCCTGTGTGAGCAGACATAGTGGTTTCGTTAATTTGTACAGTTATTGTCCGAAAATGATTTTATTAATTATTCTACATAACGATTCAGCAGACATTATTCCGCGAGGTGTTTTTGTGAACGAAGTTCACAGAAAAAACGAGAAATGCGGCGCGAAATCGTATAAAACATGATTTCTGTGTATCCAGAAGGATATCACTGTGAATGTGCGGAATCGTTACTACTCTACTATAAATTTTATCTGATTTTGTCTGAAAAAACAACCTATATGTGATAAATGACTGGTTTTCGTGACAATAAGACATAGATACTATCTGATTTGCAGTAAATAGGAATTGTATACCAGCCATTTGATGACAAAAAAATGTTTGGAATGCCGGAATAACAAAAATCTGCAGCCTATATATTATAGTACTGCAGATTTTGTCATTAGTAATATTGAACCTGGTATGGGGCACATTTAACCTTCTGAATTGTCATCAGATGCGTCTGAGCTGTCTGATCCGGAATTGCCTGATCCAGAGCCGTCAGAACTGGAACTGCTTTGGGTGGCAAGTGTCTGATAGTACCAGGAGGAGGTGATGGAATCATTATCCTCCACGTAATTTCCGTTGGAATCCAGCATATTTCCATCGGAATCAAATGTGACATCCAGAAGATCCGTCTTAGTAGATGGTGTGACGTTCATGGACATGATTTCATCATATTTTGTCTGAAGATTTTCCAGGGAAAACTCATCTCCGATGGACTGGCGGACGCTGTGTGCAGATGCTAGAGCGTCAGTATAATCGTCCAGCTTATATGGTGCATATTCCAGGGTATCGTAGCTGTAATGCATAACCAGCGGTGTCAGTGTGGCATCTTGGATCTGGATGCTGGTCTGGTCGCCGTCTACAGTCTTCTGAATGGTAAAGGCTGCCATTCCGCCAAGAAGCTGCTTCAGTGTTTCCTGACCGGTAACGAAGTTGCCAAGGGAGTAGTAGATCAGCATGTTGTGACCAGAGTCATCTGTAAGGTAGCCATATGGCTGGAGCACATTCGGATTGGTTCCGATCACAACGTCAACACCCTGCTCCATAAGGAAGTTGGCCCATTCTTTTTCGTATTCGGTAGGCATTGGTTCTTCGGTCTTGCCCCAGTTTGCAGAGAAAATCACACAGTCTGCGGAAGCTTTGGCCTGTTTGATGGCGGCTGCAACATCGGCAGTGCTGAACGTGTCAATCATAGAGCCTTTTCCGGAAGTGGATGTATCTGTACTTCCAGAGCTGTCTGCATCTCCTGTTGAACTGCCGGAAGTATCCGAGCTGGCAGAGTCGTTTGCAGAACCATCAGAACTATCAGTGCTGTCGCCGGAGCTTACAGTCTGGCTTCCATATGACGGGAAGGTATAGTTAAGGAACGCAATCTTGATTCCGTTAATTTCTACAATCTTCGGAGTGTCTATACCGGACTGGTTTTTATGAATACCAACCAGAGTGACATCCGGATGGCTGGTTTCCCAGTAATTTAAAGTTTCGTTGATCATGGAAGAACCATTGTCATCGATCAGTGCTGTGGCAGATGTGACCACATTAAATCCGGCATTTACAAGTGCGTCGCCAACCTCTGTAGGAGTGGCGTAAGGCGCGGTACCGCTGACTGCGCTGTGGTCTGTGGTGAAAGGTGTTTCCTGATTGACCATAGCAATGTCGGCAGCCTGTATATCGGATTTCAGATTAGCATAAACACTGTCATAATTCCAGGCGCCGGTTTCTGACTGACCGGATGCAAGAAGACTTGGCTGAACCAGGTTATCCCCAACTGCAAGAACTGTGGCTGTAGTGACTTCCTGGGTGGTGGCAGCTGCCTCTTCTTCCTTCTGTTTTTGTAAGTCAGCTGCCTTTTTCGCCTGGGCAGCTGGCTGGCGGATCATGGTGTAGTCCATCTGGTTAAACACCAGGCAGAGAACCACCAGAACCGCGACGGATACCAGAAAGCTGGTTCTGGAATTCAGTCGTTCTTTATAATTTAATGGGAGATTATCTCGTTTTTTCATGATTTTGCCCTTCTCTAATGTAGGAAAATATGACCAGCAGGATCAGAAAATCAGATTGCTCCTGCATATTTTCAATGTGAGTTCATTATAGCAAATTATTGTGCTCAAAGAAAGAAGTTATTACATAAATATTTAAAAAAATGTTACAGCATTTCGGGGATTTTCGGGTAATATTGCGCGTGGACCTGACAGGCAGAAGCCGGGCGAAAATACTGCAGCTTCAGAGGCAATCATAATTTCTCGTTCATGTATTTTCGCAAAACCGGAAACTGCACAGGGCCGATTTCCAGTATCTTCTGATGAAAACTTTTCAGATCAAAGTTTTCGCCAAGGAGGGATTGCTGTTCTTCTTTCAGATCCAGAAAATTCAGATATCCCACATAGTATTTCAGATAATTAGCAGGTGTTTCGGTGATATATCGGTAAATCTCGGCCGTGACAGCAGCATCACGGATTCCGAAAAGTTTCAGGAAGCGGGCGGCTTGCGCAGGAGTCCAGCCGTGGTAATGGATTCCCACATCCAACAGGGAGTAAATGCACAGATTCACGCTGCGGTTCAGCCAGGAAAGTCGCGTGCAAGCAGAAGCTTCCTGTGAGGATAAGGTGCCGGCAGACAGATAATCTGCTGCATAATCATACGCGTAACTTTCCACATAAGTGGCCCAGCCTTCCACGTATCCGCTGTAATCGATGAGATACCGGATATGGGATGGACTTTGTCGTCCGAAATAAACGGTCTGGTAAAGATGACCGGGGAAGCCTTCGTGCGCCAGCGTGGTAAAAAGCTCCAGATTGGAAATTTGCCGTCCATGATTGATGTAAATAACATTTGGCGCTCCTGTGTCCATTGGCGGTGTCAGGTAAAACGCCGGGCTGAGAAATTCTTCCATGGATTTATGTACAGACCGGATTTCGAAATCTACAGAAGCAGTGGAGGGGAAATCCTGCTGAATATTTTTTTCCAGAAGCTCCATGACCCGTGTGGGCTCCATATCTGGCAAATCCGTTTTCTCATTTAGCAATGTGAGAAGTTGTGGATGCTGTTTCAAAAGTTCTGAAATTTCCTGAGAATCGGTGGAAAGCTGCTGGGTGAGGCGCTTTTCCAGTTTTTCCACAGGTATGTAGATTCCCACCTGGCTTTTTAGAAGATATTGGTAATATTCCTTTCCGCCAGAAAAATTGACCAGTCCTCCGGTATTTTTGCCTGTTCCCCGAAGCTGCTCCAGACCTTCTATCAGCGTTTGATATGCGGGGAGAACCTTTTCCTTCAGAATCTGTTTATGGGTCAGGTTCAGCTGTTCCTGGTCCTTTTCGGAAAGCTTTCCATAGGCTTTTAGTTTCTGAGAAAAAATTTCCAGCATATAATTGGAATCCGGGTTTTGAATAAAAGCACGGCACTGGTCCTGAATGCGTTCCAGGGTTTCGTCGCACATAAAAAATCCGGCATCAGATTTTGTCTGTTCAAAGGCGAGAATGCTCTGGAAATATTCTTTTGTGCTGCAGAGCAGATTCAGGTAGTCGGTGATGTCCTGATTGGTGTAGAAGGAGTATTCCGCCAGCAGTACAGGTAGCTGCGCCTGGATCCCGAGGCTTGGGCTAAGCGGCTCTTCCAAAAGATAATTGTCGCCCAGAGAGGCTTCGGTGTGGTAGTAAAGGAGGAGCAGATCAAGGGTCAGGCGATTGGAAGTACTGAGCTTTGACTGGGAAAATTTTTTCAGCTTTTTTACATATTCCTGGCACTGGGCTGAGGCTTTTTCATTGTTGGGATGTATTGTGCCAAGGGTAGCGCGGGGGCGTGAGATGCCCTGTTTTTCCGGATAAGCCAGGGAATAATGAAGATTCAGGGCGTTTCCGGAAACCTCTTTTTCAAATATGGACTCCGCGAAGTTTTCGAAGCTGGCATTTTCGGAGAAGACATGACTGAAAAGCCAGGAAAATGTGAAGCAGATAATAAGAAAAAAAGCCAGAATAGCGGCGGTGAATTTTGGTCTGTTTGACATAGGATGCCCTCTGCTCTGGGGGATTTCTACTATATTATTGAGAATTTCAGTGTAGTATGCGAAATATTTGGTTCCATGGCTTTAAGATTATGTGTATTTTGTGTACAAGACTGATGGGAATGACGAAATTAGTTGGGGATGTCATGGGGAAGTTGTTGGATTTCACGGAAAAGGCGATTTTTTTATTTGTGGGAGCAAAATTGACGGTAACAGATTGTTGTGATATTATGCGTAATTGTTACATATGCTTAATATAAATGTAACATTTTGAAGGGTGATTTTATATAAATTGAGAGGTGTATGAATGTTAAAAAATAAAATGAAAAAACTGATCTGCGGAATGACAATGTGTATAACGGTCTGTTCTCAGATGATTTTTCCACAGGCAGCGACTAAGGCTGCTGTGGAAAAGGCGGGCGAGGCATTTGTAGCTGGGATGACAGAGACTGCAGAGGCAGAGGAGGTACTTTCTGAGGAAGAGCTTCGTCAGCAAATCGTGGATTTTGCGCTGCAGTTTGAGGGAAATCCTTATGTTTACGGTGGGACAAGTCTGACAAACGGAGCAGACTGTTCCGGGTTTGTAATGTCTGTGTTTGCACAGTTTGGCTATTCACTGCCCAGAGTAGCAGCAGATCAGTATAATCAATCAGCGAAAAAAAGCGTGGAAGATCTGGAGCCAGGAGATCTGATTTTCTATGGAAGCGGAATCAGCCATGTGGCACTGTACATTGGAAATGGACAGATTATCCATGCAAGTACATCTGCGTCTGGAATCAAGATTTCCAACTATGATTATGAGGCGCCTGTGGGAGTAGGAACTTACATTGAAGCGGACGGCTTCTTTAGTGAATAAGAGTGAGGGAGCGGAGCATTTGATAAAACGGATATGAAATCCGGTTATCCTGTTCTGACATTTACAGCCGGGGAAGGTTTCCCCGGCCTTTTTGTACAGTGACGGGAGTCTGCCACGTTGTTATTCGCTGATAACATTCCGCGAGGTGCTTTTTTGAACAAGGTTCGCAGAAAACCCGAGAATTGCGGCGCGAAATCATGCAAAGCATGATTTTTGTGCATTGCGAAGCTGTTACTGTGAAGGTTGCGAACGGTAACCATGCCACGATACAAAGGGGAATGGTGAGAGAATAAAATTGATTTGTGTGTATTTTGTAAGGTATTGTAAATACGATATTTTGCAAGGGAAAATGTCGAAAAGTGTTGAAATTAGCAGATTGCACAAAGACTTAAAAAAAATGTGGATAGGTGAATTAATAGGTAGAAAGTTTTCCACTTTCAAAAATATGAAAAAATGTTGAAAAATCAAGTTATGCACAAAGTTATCCACATTATCCACATGGAAAAGCATGTGGATGAGTTGATTTACATAATGGGAATCGAAACAAATGTTTTGGTTATTGTTATGAAAATGTAAAATTCGACAGAAATCGGCAAAAAGGTATTGACTTTTACAAAATCAAAATATTATAGAATATTCGCGGAAAATATTACAATTAAAGCCAAAAACGATAAAATGTCTGACAAAAAAGTATAGGATTACGAATGCGGTTGGCAACCGTGAGAGCATCCCAGGCGCAGAACAGCTGATTTTTATATTAAGTACAATGCTACAGAGATCTCTCAGATATTTGGAGTTCCAATGGAGCAAATTATGAGAATAAGGAAAGAGAAAAATTTATAAAAATCAAGTGAAGAAAGCCCTTTGCCAGAATCAGATATGATTTATGGCAGAGGGCTTTTTGCTAAGAGAAATTGAAAGGTAAAGTTGCATACTTTATTTGTATTCAAAAATGTATTCAAATGTAACCATTTGTAACTACCCCAAATGTAACAGTTTTTGGAAAAACGTGAGATTACAATTTATAGTCGAAAGGGTTAAAATCCCCGAAAGCCTTGATCTTACTGGCTTTGCAGGCACAAAAAAACACCGTCCCCGCGGCAATCGCTTTGTCCGCAAAAACAGTGCTTTCAGTGCGCCTTCAGGGTTCGAACCCTGGACACCCTGATTAAGAGTCAGGTGCTCTACCAACTGAGCTAAAGGCGCATCTCTTATTTCGCTGAGTTGTTATTTCCTCAACGCAAGATGTATTATATATCAGGTGTGCACCAAAAGTCAATAGGAATTTTATAATTTTTTTAAATTTTTTCGAAAACTTTTACGATTGCTATTTAGTGGGGGGATTACAACTCCACTAAACAGCAATCTATTTTCATTTCCTACAACAATTCCAGAATATCCTCCCTGCTCATACCACTCAGCTGTCCCATATCACCGCTGATGATCTGCTCTGCCAGATCCTGCTTTGCTTCCTGGAGCTTCTGGATCTTTTCTTCAATGGTATTGCGGGCGATGAGCTTGTACACGGTAACTTTCTTTGTCTGTCCGATACGGTGGGCACGGTCAGTGGCCTGATTCTGGACAGCCTGATTCCACCAGGGGTCATAGTGGATAACCACATCTGCACCTGTCAGATTCAGTCCAACGCCGCCTGCTTTCAGGGAAATGAGAAATACAGGAGTGGTATCAGAATTGAACTGTTTCACAAGCTCCTGTCGTTTCTGTTTGGAGGTTTCCCCAGTGATGATGTAATAAGGAATCCCCTCTTTTTCCAGTGCTGCCTGAAGAAGAGCCAGCATGGAAGTAAACTGGGAAAATAAAAGCATACGGTGCCCACCATCAATAGCACTCTGGATCAGCTGCATACAGCTCTCAGCCTTGGCAGATTCACCGCGGTAATTTTCAAAGCAAAGAGAAGGAGAGCAGCAGATCTGTCGCAGCTTCGTCAATTCAGCCAGAATCCACAATTTGCTCTTATTAAATTCGCCCTCGTCCTGCTGGGCAATTTTTTCCTTCATATGTACAACCTGGGCATCATACAGCTTCTGCTGTGCATCCTCAAATTTCACGTAACGGACTTCTTCCAGTTTTTCAGGAAGATCCTTCAACACATCCTCTTTCAGACGGCGAAGGATAAATGGAGACACCATTTTCTGCAGACGGGTCATGGCAGACTCATCGTCGTTCTTTACGATCGGAGTTTCAAATTCCTTTTTAAAGGAATCATAACCGTAGAGAAATCCCGGCATTAAATAATCGAAAATGCTCCAAAGCTCACTGAGGCGGTTCTCAATTGGTGTTCCGGTAAGTGCGTAGCGGGTCTGGCTGTGGATCACCTTTACAGATTTGGCTGCTGCTGTTGTGTGATTCTTGATATACTGTGCCTCATCAATGATCTGGTATAAAAATTCTTTTTCCTCATATTGGTCAATATCTCTTTTTAAAAGATCGTAAGAGGTGACCAGAACATCGAAATCTGAGTACGTCTGAAGCTTCGCCTGACGTTCGGACTGACTTCCTGCGATCAGTGATACCTTCAGCTGTGGGGCAAATCGGGCAAGCTCTTCACCCCAGTTGAAAACAAGGGCAGCAGGAGCTACTACCAGGGATGTGCCGGTTTTTCCTTCAAGCTTCGCTGCAAGAAGAACTGCGATTACCTGTAAGGTTTTTCCAAGGCCCATATCATCGGCGAGAATTCCGCCAAATTTCCATGCTTCCAGGGTACGCAGCCATTTATAACCGTTCTTCTGGTATTTTCGCATGATTCTGGAAAGGCTTTCCGGCTCTTCAAAATCGGCATCGTTAATGGTTTTGAAGCCTTTTACGATTTCACGGAAATGACGGTCACGGTTGGCATATATGTTTTCGTTGCTCTCCAGCATCTGATCCAGATATAAGGTGCGGTATGCCGGAATGTGCATTTTTCCTTTGACAAATTCCTTTGGGGTGAGATGAAGGGTTTTCATCAGTTCTGCCAACATTTCCAGGTTCTGCTCCTGAAGATTGACAAATTCGCCGCTTTTCAGCTTGTAATATTTTTTCTTCAGCTGATAGCTTTTCAGGATATCCAGAAGCTCCTGGCTGGAAATATCATCCGTGGAAATATTCAGATCCAGGAGTCTGCCGGATACGGACACACCAACGGAAACCTTTACAGTCTTTAAGGTGTGTCTGCTGCGGAAACGGTTGGTGCAGCGTACTTCGCCAAGCTCCATGAGGGCGGCAGTTCCAGACTCCATGATCTGATAGCTAAGTTCTTCGTTATGGTTGCAGTGAAGTACGTCAAAGTCGGGATCATAGTAAGGCAGCCATTCCATGGTCTGATCCAGCACACTGTTTTCCAGAGGAAAGTCACGGAACTGCTGGTCCGGGGAGATATCCTCATGAAGTAAAAGCTTTCCTACAGAGAATTCTCTTTTTCCATAAAAGGCGCTTACCTTGCAGATAACGTTATCGTTTTCCATGTCCAGATAAAATACGAAGTGTGCTTCAGGCGTGAGGTACTGTCTGAATTTCTCCGGATTTTCCTCCGTAATATCCGCCACTTCCTGAAGCTGGGGCAGCACATTGTGATAAAAATTGGACAGTGTATTACGCCCCATCTGGAAGTGGAATTCTCCATTTCTGGAAAGCGCTGTCAATGGACGGACCTTCTCCATAAAGGCCGGTTCGGTTTTACAGAAGCTGTCATCCTGGATAAAGTATGAAGAGTCCATACCCTGAAAAAGCTCTGGGATGTATCCCTTTACTGTGACACCGTCAAATTGCTTTTTGTCCTTAGAGGCATCCAGAATCCGTATGGAAATCCGTGGATTCCCTGTTTTGCAGTGAAGCTGGGCTTTTTTACGGGCAGCATCCGGAGTTTTATCTTCAAAATCTATTTTATCATTGCAAATATTGTCATAAAAACTGTCCAGACGCCAGCCAAAAAGATCCAGAGAATTGCCAACATTAAATTTTTTTGGCAAATAGATGCCGGAATTCTGGATTTTGTCTACAAACTGCTCTTCCTCGCGGACGATCCGGTCAATATAGCGGATCCATTTGCGGCTCTCCTCTGTGAAATCCTGCGTTTTGTGGCTGATCTGGGTGCTGGTTCCATACTGAACGGTCTCACCGTTGCGAACCTGACGGCAGAAGTCATCCAGTTTTTTTACCACGAACATTTTGGAAGTTCCTACCTTAAAAGAAACGGAAAGCTTATTGTCATTCTGTGTCAGTCTTGGAACCAGGGAAACACTTGCGGAAACATGGGCCGGTGTTTCTTTCTGGTCATTTTTGAGCTGTCCTCTGCGATAGGAGTTCAGCAGATAGTCTCCGTTCATGTCAGTGGCATCCGAAAAATTGCTGTGGTTTACATAATCACGAATATAGAAGGCAAGTGCAGCTGTATACTGGCACCTGGAATTATCAGAATACCAGCCCCAGTATTTTCTGTGGCATTCCGGGCATCCGCATCTTGCATAAGTAACTTCCTCGTGAGAGAAAAGAAGGGTGACGCCGAAGATATCTCTGCCAGTCTGGAAGGTTGCTTCAATCTGGCCAAGGCGCTGACCGTTCATCCTGTCGTAGCCGCAGGAAATATCTGTGACATTCATTTTCTGCTGGCGATAGATGGATTCCCCGTTTTTTCGGTCTTTGGGGGCAAGCTTTAGGGATTCAAGAATTTTGTCGCCGTCAAAGTAGCTGTAATTTTCCAGCTGCTGGATATTTCCTTCTAATGAGGAATCGTCGTCTGCGTCACTGTCATTCTGGGAACCGCCAAGAAGCTGGTACGTTTCGTTACGCTTTTGTTTTTCCAGCTCTTCCTGACGTTTGCGCTCTTCCGTTTCTTTCTTTTTCACTTCTGTCGGAGAATTTTTCATTTGTTTGGCTTCCTTTTTATGATTTTTCTTTGTTGTTTTTATCCTTGGGAAACATGCTGTCCAGCAGTTTGGACAGTTCGTTGGCATGCTTCTTTATGCCGGAGAAGGGATTGCTTCTGTTTTTATGTTCATAGCCAAATTGAGCAGCAAATTTTTGCAAAGATCTGGTTCGCTTCATATAAAAAACTCCTGCCAGATATTTCTTCCTTATAATATGAAAAGAAATACAGCAAGGTGAAACATTTAACGACGAATGATCATCTTACAGATCGGATTTCCCATAGAGGAAAATTTTTCCTCATATTCGGTCATTACATTTCCAATCATCATTTCTTCGTTATGGTGGAGGTCAAAGGTGTGAGCTTCCAGTTTCCATCCTGCTTCCGGGACTTCTTCCAGGGAAAAGTCGAACAGACCGCGGTTGTCAGTTTTGAACTCGATGGTTCCGTCTTCTTTCAGAATCTTGTCGTAGCGGGAAAGAAACTCCCGGGAGGTAAGGCGGCGGGAAGCGTGGCGAGCCTTAGGCCAGGGATCAGAGAAATTCAGATAGATTCTGGAAACTTCGCCTTTTTCAAAAACTTCGGGAAGAAGTCTTGCATCCATGCGCATGAATTTTAAATTAGAAAGCTCCTGTCCTTCTTCTGCAAGGGCTTCTTTCTTCTGAATGGCACGAAGGAGTACGCTGTCATACATTTCGATTCCGATATAGTTGATCTCCGGATGGAGCTTCGCCATATCCATAAGAAAGCGGCCTTTTCCCATGCCAACCTCCAGATGGACAGGCTGATGCTGTGGGAAAACCTTGTCCCAGTTTCCCTTATTCTCCTGGGGATTCTGGATCACGTAGATACTTTCTGCAATTGCGTCTTTGGCGCCTGGTATATTTCTAAGTCGCATAGGTTCCTCCTGTAATTATATTTATAGCTGTATGAAACTGATTCCGGCTCTTTGCAAAAGTTTACCGGGTGGTAAAAAATGCTTGTCAGAATCAGCTGAAATTGTATTCATTCTTAACAAAACTACTATACATGATTTCCTGCTTTTCCGCAATAATATTGATATCGTGATTTTTCAAACACATTCTATGTCAGGGGGAAAACGCAAAGTTCTTTTAATTGAAAAAACTGACTAATTTTGACTGAATATGAAATGCGTCAATAAGAAAAGTAAACGGAAAAATGTGGGAGAACTCTGTATAAATATGCATTTTCTTCCTATTTATAATTAATACGTGTACCTAGTATAAAATTTCGATATGACAGGAATTGATAAGATCGTTAATTTTTAGTCAAAACATCTGGAATTGTATTGAATTTTTGTGAAAATTTTAGGCAAAGTTTGACTGGTATTTTCATCAAAATGGGTGTAAGATACTTAAAACTTGAAAAAGGAGGGGAAAAATGGAACAGATAATCGGTAAGTTATCCGAGATAGAGACAACTGCAGAGACCATTATGAAGGATGCACTGCAGAAGAAGAAAGCTCTTTCAGCTGAGATGGAAAGGCAGTCCAAGGAATTCGACACCCAGCTGGAGAAACAGACAGAAGAGCAGATTAAGGAAATTCGCCGGAATCTTGAGGGTGAGAAGGATAAGCGCCTGTCATCCCTGCGGGAAGACACTCAGGCTGCCTTAAGTCAGCTGGACGCTTACTATGCGAAGAATCACGAACGCCTTTCCAGAGAAATTTTTGAAAAGATCATTCAGGAGGAAGTGATGTAATGGGAAGCGTTCTTTCCTACAGCGGAATTTCCACGAAAATACGCGCTATGAGCAGTCATCTGGTGACAGATGAACAGCTTCAGGAAATCGTCCGCTTTTCGGACGTTCCACAGGTAGCCGCTTATTTGAAGAAAACGCCGGAATATGCGAAAGCATGGTCAGACCTTGATGAGAATAATCTTCACCGAGGTGAGATCGAGAAGCTTCTGAAGAAATCCATTTTCGGAAATTTCTCCCGCATTTACAATTTTGCAAACAAGGAGCAGCGCAAGTTCCTGGCACTTTATTCCAAGCGCTACGAAATCCGTGTTCTGAAAGAGATCATGACGAATCTCTTTGATCACAGAAGCACCGATCCTGTGGATATGAGTCCTTACCGCGACTTTTTCCTGCACCATTCCAAGCTGGACATTGACAGAGTGGCAGGTGCCGGAAATATGGATGAGTTCATGACAGCCCTGAAGGGCAATGAATTCTATGCTCCGCTTCAGAGCGTATATGAGAACGGCAATGGACTTTTATTTGACTACGGAATGGCTCTTGATCTTTATTATTTTAATCAGATCTGGAGTGTCCGCAAAAAGTTATTCAAGGGAAACGATCTGGACGAGATCACCAAGGCTTATGGTGAGAAGTTTGATATGCTGAATCTGCAGTTTATCCTGCGATCCAAGCGTTATTACAAAATGGAGCCGGCAGCCATCTACGCACAGCTGATTCCCGTGAATTATAAACTAAAGAAAGAAGAAATCACAGCTCTGGTGGAAGCTACCAGCAAAGAAGAAGGTGAGCAGATCTTTTCCCGTACCTGGTACGGCAGGAAATATCAGCAGCTGAACCTGATCTCCATGGAGGAGCTTTATAATAGTCTGCTCCGTACCGTGCTTGAGAAAGAGGCTCGCAAGGATCCTTATTCAGTAGCTGTTTTGTATTCTTATCTTTACCACAAAGAGCATGAGGTAAACCGTCTGACCATCGCACTGGAGTGTGTTCGTTACCAGGTTGATCCGGACGAGGCAATGCATTATGTTCACAACAATTAGTAACCCGGAGGTAGCAATGTGATTGAGAAAATGAAATTTGTCAGCATTACCGGGCCAAGAGAGGATATCGACCGAGTTGTAAATAATTACCTCAGCCGGTATGAGATTCATCTGGAGAATGCTCTTACTGAGCTCACAGATGTGAAGAATCTTTCCCCTTATCTTGAAATCAATCCTTATAAAGAAGCTTTAAGCACAGTCGGAAGCTTCTATGAAGAGGTTGAGAACCCGGAGCAGGCTTCTGCGAAGAAGCTGCCAATCGAAAAAGCTCTCTCTTTCGTACAGCAGATCAAAGATGAAGCGGATGTCCTTAACAAGACCCGTCAGGAACTGGAAGAGAAACGTGATTCTCTGGCAGAATCACTTCGTATCATCTATCCTTTCCGAAATGTAGACTTTGATGTGCAGTCAATCCTGAAAATGCGTTATATCCATTATCGCTTTGGACGGATCGAGAAAGATTATTTCGATAAATTTAAAACATACATTTATGATAATCTGGATACGATTTTCATTAAATGTGATGAAGATGACCGTTATATCTGGGGAATTTATTTTGTTCCCGTTCATGAAGCACAGCGAATTCATGCCGTATATTCTGCTATGCACTTTGAAAAAATCTTTGTACCGGATCAGTATGATGGAACTGCCAAAGCTGCATACACAGCACTTGAAGCGCAGTACAAGAAAACAATTGCAGATCTTGATGCAAACAAAGCGGCAAGAAAAGCTTTCTTCAGAAAAAATGCATCCGACATTGTTTCCTGCAAACATACACTTTCCCAGTTTTCACGGAACTTTGATATCCGTAAACTGGCAGCATGCACACATGGGGAAAATAAGGGAGAGGCAGCAGCCGATTATAAGCCGAAGGAACCATTTTATATCCTTTGTGGCTGGATGACAGAGAAGGATGCCAAAGCTTTCCAGAATGATATTTCCGGAGATTCCCGTATTTTCTGTCTGATTGATGAGAATGAGCAGGAGGATGCCCATAAGACACCGCCTACCAAGCTGAAGAACCCCAAGCTTTTCAAGCCATTCGAAATGTACACCAAAATGTATGGCCTTCCGGCTTATGGAGAGATGGATCCAACCTGGTTTATCGCCATCACTTATTCCTTTATTTTCGGCGCAATGTTCGGAGATGCAGGACAGGGTCTGGTTTTATTGATCGGCGGATATCTTCTTTACAGATTCAAGCATATTGATCTTGCCGGAATCATCAGCTGTGCAGGTATCTTTTCCACATTCTTTGGCTTCATGTTCGGCAGCGTCTTCGGATTTGAAGATATTATAGAGCCTGTATGGTTAAGGCCTATGGATGCCATGATGAATGTGCCTTTTATCGGAAAACTGAATACCGTATTTATTATCGCTATTGGCTTTGGTATGGGAATCATTCTTCTGTGCATGATTTTTAATATTATGAATTCCCTGAAAGCAAAGGATACAGAGAAAGTATGGTTTGATACCAACTCTGTTGCAGGCCTTGTATTCTATGGATCCGCAGTGATTGTAATTGCATTGTTCATGACAGGCCATAAGCTTCCTGGCGGTATTGTTCTTTGCATTATGTTTATCCTTCCGCTGCTTGTAATGTTCTTAAAAGAGCCTCTTACAAACCTTGTGGAAAAGAAGCCGGCAGCTTTTGAAGGCGGTGTGGGAATGTTTATTGTTCAGGGATTTTTCGAGATGTTCGAAGTCCTTTTGAGCTATTTCTCCAACACACTTTCTTTCGTGCGTATCGGAGCTATGCAGTCAGCCATGCAGCTATGATGCAGGTTGTACTGATGCTGGCCGGTGCTGAGAACGGAAGCCCGAACTGGGTAGTGATTGTTCTCGGAAATATTTTCGTATGCGGTCTTGAGGGTCTGATCGTTGGTATCCAGGTACTGAGACTTGAGTATTACGAGATGTTTAGCCGTTTCTACAAAGGAAGCGGAAGAAAATTCGAGCCGTTCCGTTCTGACGCGGAGGCAAAGTAAACTGCCGCTGGTAGTGAAATATTTATCAAATGTCTCTGTGAAATGCAGTGACATTACAAATGTTAAAACACGAGGAGGTCAATTATCATGACAGTTATGACACAGATTATTTTAGCAGTAGCGCTTGTATTAAGCATTATCGTTCCATTTGGTTACTATTTCATCGGCGAGAAGAGCCGTGGACGTTACAAAACAACAATCGCAACAAACGCATTTTTCTTCTTTGGTACCATGTTAGTAGCAGCAATGGTTATGTTTGCAGGAAGCTCTTCTGTACAGGCTGCAACAGGCGCTGATGCAGGTATTGCAACAGGTCTTGGATATATTGCAGCAGCTCTTGTTACAGGTCTTTCCTGTATTGGTGGTGGTATTGCCGTAGCCAGTGCGGCAAGTGCAGCTCTTGGTGCAATCAGCGAGGATCAGAGCATTCTTGGTAAATCCCTTATCTTCGTAGGTCTTGCCGAAGGTGTTGCTCTTTACGGTCTGATCATTTCCTTCATGATCATCGGTAAATTATAATTATGAAAATGTTTTTGATCAGTGACAACATCGATACCTGCACAGGGATGAGACTGGCAGGTGTGGAAGGCGTGGTAGTCCATGAGCGTGACGAACTGAAGGACGCTCTGGAAAAAGCAATCGCCAACAAGGAAATCGGGATTCTCCTCCTGACCGAGAAATTCGGCAGGGAGTTTCCCCAGATCGTGGACGATGTAAAGCTGAACCATAAAACGCCTTTGATCATCGAAATCCCTGACAGGCATGGTACAGGCCGCAAACCTGATTTTATTACCGGATATGTTAACGAAGCCATTGGCTTAAAGTTATAGGCAGGAGAAGACCAAGCATGACAATTGAAGAAAAACTGCAGCATTTCTACGACACTTCCGTTGCGGAAGCCCAGACAGAGGCTGAGAATACACTGGAAGCACATAAGAAGAGTCTGGAAGAAATGTTTGAAAAGCATAAAGAATCAAGAAAAATGGATGCCGAGGCACAGATCAAGGCAGAGACAGAAAATGCTACCCGAGAGGTAAACAAGGCACTTTCTGCTGAGCAGCTGACTTTAAGACGTGACTGGACAGCCAAACAGACAGAGCTTAAAAACGAGCTTTTTGTAGAGGTTAAGAATCATCTGGAGAACTTCATGGAGAGTCCTGCGTATCAGGATTATCTGTGCAGCAGAATCCAGAAGGCAAGAGAATTTGCAGGAAATGATGAGATTTTTATCTATCTTTCCGCTGAAGATACAGCATTACAGCGCTCTATTGTAGCAAAGACCGGATTCACAGTTGAGATTTCCGATGAACCGTTTATGGGTGGTATCAAAGCCACAATCCCGGCTAAAAACATCCTGATCGACAACTCTTTCCTGAGTGCTTATGAGAAGCTGAAAAAAGAATTCAAATTTGACGGAGGGCTGAGCCATGAATAAAACAGGTATTATCTACGGCGTTAACGGTCCTGTTATTTATCTGAAAGGCGACCCGGGATTTAAGATTTCCGAGATGGTTTATGTTGGACCTGAGAAGCTGGTCGGTGAGGTCATTGGTCTGAAAAAGGGCATGACCACCGTACAGGTTTTCGAGGAGACAACAGGACTGAAGCCAGGCGATACAGTAATGGGAACAGGCGATGCTATTTCCGTTCTTCTGGGACCTGGAATCATTCATAACATTTTCGACGGTATCCAGCGTCCTCTGGAGGAGATCGCAAAATCCTCCGGAAAATATATTTCCCGTGGTGTAAGTGTTGATTCCCTTGATACTGCTAAGAAATGGGATGTTCATGTAACTGTTAAAGTTGGAGATATGGTAAGCGCAGGTACTATCATTGCCGAGACTCAGGAAACAGCTTCCATTCTTCATAAATCCATGGTTCCGCCAACAATTGGAGAGGCTGAGGTTATCAAGGCAGTTCCGGACGGAGCATATACCATCCTTGACCCGATTGTAACGGTTCGTCTTTCTGATGGCAGTGAGCGCGATATCGCACTTGCGCAGAAATGGCCGATCCGTGTGCCAAGACCTACCTACAAGCGTTTCCCTGCAAGCGTGCCGCTTGTAACCGGACAGCGTATCCTGGATACCCTTTTCCCAATTGCAAAGGGTGGTACAGCAGCGATTCCTGGTGGTTTCGGTACTGGAAAAACTATGACACAGCACCAGATCGCAAAGTGGTCTGACGCTGATATCATTATCTATATTGGATGTGGTGAGCGTGGAAACGAGATGACACAGGTTCTGGAGGATTTCAGTAAACTGATCGACCCGAAATCCGGAAACCTGATGATGGACCGTACCACTCTGATCGCCAATACATCAAACATGCCTGTTGCAGCCCGTGAGGCTTCTATTTATACAGGTGTTACACTGGCTGAGTATTATCGTGACATGGGTTATGACGTTGCCATCATGGCAGACTCCACTTCCCGTTGGGCTGAGGCTCTTCGTGAGTTATCCGGACGTCTGGAGGAAATGCCTGCAGAGGAAGGCTTCCCGGCTTATCTGGCTTCCAAGCTTTCCGCTTTCTATGAGAGAGCGGGTATGATGCAGAACTTAAATGGAACAGAGGGTTCTGTTTCCATCATCGGTGCAGTTTCCCCACAGGGAGGTGACTTCTCCGAGCCTGTTACACAGAATACAAAGCGTTTCGTCCGCTGTTTCTGGGGACTGGATAAATCTCTGGCTTATGCCCGTCATTTCCCGGCTATCCACTGGCTTACAAGTTATAGTGAGTACCTGGAGGATTTAACCCCATGGTACAGAGATAATGTTTCTGCTAAATTTGTAAGCGACCGTAATCAGCTGATGGCGATTCTGAACCAGGAGAGTTCCCTGATGGAAATCGTTAAGCTGATCGGTAGTGATGTTCTTCCGGATGACCAGAAGCTGACTCTGGAGATTGCAAGGGTTATCCGTCTTGGATTCCTTCAGCAGAATGCGTTCCATGCAGAGGATACCTGTGTACCGATGAGCAAGCAGTTCAATATGATGGAGATCATCCTTTATCTGTACGAGAAGTGCCGTTCCCTTGTTAATCAGGGAATGCCGGTTTCCGTACTGAAGGAGGACAATATTTTTGAGCGTGTTATTGCTATCAAATATGATGTTCCGAATAACAAACCTGAGATGTTTGACCAGTATAAGGCTGACATCGACAGATTCTATGATAACGTATTAGAGAGAAACGGCTGATAGGGAGGTAAGTTTTTATGGCAATCGAATATTTAGGCCTTAGTGAAATAAACGGCCCTCTTGTAGTTCTGGAAGGCGTTAAAAACGCTTCCTACGAGGAAATCGTCTCCTTCCGTATGGATGACGGTACCGAAAAGCTTGGCCGTATTATTGAAATATACGAAGATAAAGCAGTAATTCAGGTTTTCGAGGGTACAGATAATATGTCCCTTGGAAACACTCATACACGTCTTAGCGGTCATCCTATGGAAATCGGGCTCTCCCCGGAAATCCTGGGACGTACCTTTAACGGTATTGGACAGCCAATCGATGGGCTGGGCGAGATCACACCGGAGGTAAGCCTGAACATCAATGGTCTGCCGCTGAACCCGGTTACCCGTGAGTATCCGCGTAACTACATCAATACCGGTATTTCTGCAATTGATGGTCTGACCACCCTGATTCGTGGACAGAAGCTTCCGATTTTCTCCGGAAACGGTCTTCCACATGATAAGCTGGCGGCACAGATCGTGCGTCAGGCTTCTCTGGGCGCTGATTCTGATGAGAATTTCGCCATTGTGTTTGCTGCAATGGGTGTTAAGTATGATGTTGCAGAGTTTTTCCGCAGAACATTTGAGGAGAGCGGTGCTTCCGATCATGTTGTTATGTTCCTGAACCTGGCAAATGATCCGACTGTTGAGCGTCTTCTGACTCCGAAGATTGCCCTGACTGCAGCAGAGTATCTTGCTTTTGAAAAAGGTATGCATATTCTGGTTATCCTTACAGATATTACTTCTTTCTGTGAGGCAATGCGTGAGGTTTCTTCCTCCAAGGGAGAGATTCCTTCCCGTAAAGGTTATCCTGGATATCTTTACAGTGAGCTTGCTACTTTATATGAGCGTGCAGGTATTGTTTCCGGTGGTACAGGTTCTGTTACACAGATCCCGATTCTGACCATGCCTAATGATGATATTACCCATCCGATCCCTGACCTTACCGGTTATATTACTGAGGGTCAGATTGTTCTGGACAGACAGCTTCATGGACAGGGTATTTACCCGCCAATCAATGTTCTGCCGTCTCTTTCCCGTCTGATGAAGGATGGTATTGGTGAGGGCTTCACAAGAGCAGACCATCAGGATGTTGCCAACCAGCTGTTTTCCTGTTATGCAAAGGTTGGAGATGCGAGAGCCCTTGCTTCTGTTATCGGTGAGGACGAGCTTTCTCCTCTGGATAAGAAGTATCTGCAGTTTGGTAAGGCGTTTGAGGCTGAGTTTGTCGGTCAGACAGATACAGAGAACAGAAGTATTATCGATACTCTGAATAAGGGCTGGGAGCTTCTTGGTATGCTTCCGAAGGATGAGCTTGACCGTATTGATACTAAGATTCTGGATCAGTATTATCACGAGACTACCAAATAAAGAGTGAGGTGACTTGAATGGATCCGAATACCTTTCCTACCAAGGGTAATTTAATTCTGGCTAAGAATTCACTTGCTCTTTCCCGTCAGGGTTACGAACTGATGGATAAGAAGCGTAATATTCTGATTCGTGAGATGATGAATCTGGTTGATCAGGCGAAGGATATCCAGGGACAGATTGACGAGACGTTCCGGACTGCGTATGAGGCTTTGCAGAAAGCGAATATGGAGATGGGTATCGCGTTTGTGGATCAGATTTCCCATACGGTGCCGGTGGAGAATTCTATCCGTATTAAGACACGTAGTGTTATGGGTACGGAGATTCCGCTGGTGGAGTATGATAAGTCGGGAAATGTGCCGACATATGCTTATTATAGTACGAAGATGTCTCTGGATGAGGCGAAGGCGGCTTTTGAGAGGGTGAAGGAGCTTTCCATTAAGCTGTCTATGATTGAGAATTCAGCGATTCGACTGGCTAGTAATATTAAGAAGACTCAGAAGAGGGCGAATGCGCTGAAGAATATTACGATTCCGAAGTTCGAGGCTCTGACCAAGGATATTTCCAATGCTTTGGAGGAGAAGGAGAGAGAGGAATTTACCAGACTTAAGGTTATTAAGAGAATGAAGCAGGGTGCGTGATGGCGCCCTGTTTTTTTCTGTCATTAAGGTACGTGAGAGGAAGGTGGTGTCGGCTAGGAGCGATGCCAAAATGGGCGTTTGACTGCGTCGCCTATTGTCCCTAAGAATTGCAAACTCGCCCTTGCAGGGCTCAGACAGTGCAATTCTTAGGGACGCTATACTCGTCAAACGCCCATTTTGGCAAAGCCCCCAGCCGACACCACCTTCCTCTCACTGTGTACTGGCGAAGGGGAAAACAGGACGGCGGCTGCAGGTGGGAGTAGTTGAAGGAGGGGAGGAAGTGACGCAGCGCCTGGGAAGAGAGTCGGATGGTAATTACGTTTGCTTAGCGTTGTGTACTGGTAGGAAACGTTGGCTGATTCCTTTTGGGGAGATTTTCGTGTTTACTATATTCTATTCTTTTGTATATTTTTAGTCAGCTTTCTTCTTGAGTTCTGTCAAAAATCATTTCTGTTATGTGTATTCTTTGAGTGGAGTATATTTCGCCTAAATTTGGTTGTTGCGGCATATTCTTTTGGGGGAGTTCACAGTTTCTTACCAGGTTGACCATGGAATGAACACAGTTTTCCCATTAATTGCACACATTTGGTCTGTATATTATTAGCCATAAGGAACACAAAACAAAATGATCCGGATGGAGAGAATGAGGACTTCGGAAGGGTTGAATGAATACAGAAAGGAAATGAATGGGTATGAAACGTAGATATTTAGCAGTTTTAATGGGAATTATGGTAGCAACAACTTCTGTTCCGGCTATGGTTTATGCGGAGGATAGTAAGACGGAGACGGCTGCGGATGCGGCGAATGATGAAAGTGGTGAGGCAGATGCTTCGGATGAGAATGGTGATGAGAGTCAGGAGAATGTGGTACTTGGTGAGGTTAAGTCGGTTTCTGATTCGGAGATTACCATTGCGGTTGGGACTATGAAAGAGATGGGGCAGCCTGGTGGAGATGGACAGAATGGCGGAGCACCGGATGGAAACGGTCAGGGTGGTGAGGCGCCTTCTATGTTGGATCTGACTGGCGAGGAGCAGACGATTACAATTACTGCGGATACAGTGATCACAAAGCAGGCAGGCGGTATGCAGCCTGGCGGAGATGGACAGAATGGCGGTGCGCCAGAGAAGCCGGAAGGTGATGGACAGAGTTCTGATTCTTCTGATGGAGCAAGTGACAGTCAGGACGCAGCTGACGATAACCAGGAAAGTGAGAATACAGATAGCCAGGACGGAGAAGAGCCGGAAAAACCAGATGGTAACGGACAGTCCGCAGAGGCTGAGGAGATTTCACTTTCTGACATTCAGGAGGGCGATATCGTTTCTATCACTTTAGATGAGGATGGAAATGCTGCTTCCATTACTGTAATGTCCATGGAAATGGGCGGTCAGGGCCAGCCTGGCGGTGATGAACAAGGCGCTCCAGGACAGGGAGGTCCTGATGGCCAGTCTCAGGGTGTGGACAGTTATACGGCAGCAAATGAGTATACAGAAGATACAACTGTATCAAATGAGACAATTGAGTCAACAGGAACTGACGAGAATGCAGCACTGATTTCTTCAGGTGCAAGTGTTACTCTTGATAATGATACTATTACTAGAACTTCCGAGGACAGCAAGGGCGGAGACAATTCCAGCTTCTATGGTGTAGGAGCTGCTGTTCTGGCAACAGATGGTACTGCTTATGTGAAAGATGGCAGCGTGACTACAGATGCAGCAGGTGGTGCAGGGCTTTTTGCATATGGTGATGGAACTGTATATGCTTCTGGTACAATTGTGAAAACGACTCAGGATACCTCTGGTGGTGTTCATGTAGCTGGCGGTGGTACTCTTTACGGATGGGACTTGGATGTAGAAACGAACGGTGAGTCTTCTGCTGCAATCCGAAGTGACAGAGGCGGCGGAACAATGGTGATCGATGGTGGAAATTATGTTTCCAACGGCGTTGGTTCCCCGGCTGTTTACAGCACAGCTGATATTGCGGTAAGCAATGCAACTCTGACAGCAAATGGTTCTGAGGCTATTTGTATTGAAGGTCTGAATTCTATTCACCTTTATGATTGTGACTTGACAGGAAACATGAGTGATCTGGATCAGAATGATAATACCTGGACTGTAATCCTTTACCAGAGCATGTCTGGTGATTCTGAGGTTGGTAACAGTACCTTCCAGATGGATGGCGGCAGCCTGACTTCTGAGAACGGCGGTGTGTTTTATACAACCAATACAGAGAGTACGATTACTTTAAATAACGTGGATATTAACTATAACGATGACAATGAATTTTTCCTGCAGTGCACAGGTAACACCAACCAGAGAGGCTGGGGACAGTCTGGGGTTAACGGAGCTGACTGTCACTTTACAGGAATCAGTCAGGATATGCAGGGAGATGTGATCTGGGATTCTATCAGTGATCTTGACTTTTATCTCACAGAAGGCAGCAGCCTGACAGGTGCAGTTGTAGATGATGAGAGCTATGCAGGCGAAGGCGGAGAGGGATACTGCAACGTTTATGTAAGCGCAGATTCCACCTGGACTGTAACTGGCGACAGTACTGTCTCATCTCTGGAAAATGAGGGAACAATTGTAGATAGTAATGGAAAAACTGTAACAATTCAGGGTACAGACGGAACTGTGTATGTACAGGGCGATAGCGAGTACACCATTACAACTGGTTCCTACAGCGACACAGCAGATATGTCTGGAGCAACGGCAATCCAGGATCAGAGTGTTTATACAGTTGAGAAACCGGATCAGCTTTAAAATTGGATAAAGAAACTCTCCAATTTGAAGATTATGGGCTTGATGAGTTATAAGAAAAAACACTGGGCTACACTTTATTGTGGCTCAGTGTTTTTTCGTTAAAAGAAGAGTGAACCTGAATTATAAAAATCCCGGTCAGAAAAGAAATATCAAGACAGTTCTTTTCTAAAGACTGGGATTTTTTATGTTAAATTTATAATCAAATTCGAATTCTCCGACGTAAGCAACTTCCGAAAATTCTCCTAAAAAGAAGGAGGGCCGGACCTTTTGGCCCGGCAAGTATGAAAAAGAAAAAGTATATTTATAATCTATGTAAAAAAGCTTTCGCTTTATTTGTTTATTAATATACGCGGAATTTGTGATGAATCTGTGAGAACAAATTGAAAAATATATGAGGAAAATCTAAAGAACTTATAAACTGGAACGCACCTGAAGTGACCGGCATAGGAATATACAGTATGAAAAAGCTGTGCATTCAAACTTAATTTCATGGTGATAAAATCTATCTACGATATATTGAAAATTTTATTCAGCTAAGAAAATTAGTCGTTGTAAAAGTTGTAATACTCATTTATAATGGAAAGAAGATTCAAGGTTATTGTTTACCGGAGATTTTCCAGTGTGAACAGTAACGATTCCAATGAGAATTTATAGGGAAAAACAGGAGGAAAACCTTGAAGAAAGAATTAGTTATTGTAATTGATTTTGGTGGTCAGTACAATCAGCTGGTTGCAAGACGTGTCAGAGAATGTAATGTATATTGTGAAATCTATTCTTACAAGACCGATCTTGAGAAGATCAAAGCCATGAATCCAAAGGGAATCATTCTTACCGGTGGACCGAACAGTTGTTACGAAGCTGATTCACCGACTTACCAGAAAGAATTATTCGAACTTGGTATTCCGGTGCTTGGGCTTTGCTACGGTGCACAGCTTATGATGCATGTTCTCGGCGGTAAAGTTGAGAAAGCAGATGTAAGTGAATACGGCAAAACAGAGCTACTGGTTGACAAAAAAGACTCCAGAATTTTTGAAGGAGTATCAGAGAAAACAATTGTCTGGATGAGCCATACAGACTATATCTCCCAAGCAGCACCAGGATTTGAGATTTCTGCACATACAGCAGACTGTCCAGTGGCTACAGCCGAGAATGCGGAGAAGAAACTGTATGCGATCCAGTTTCATCCGGAAGTTCTCCATACAGTAGAAGGAAAGAAGATGTTATCCAATTTCGTACTTGGTGTATGCGAATGTGCCGGAGACTGGAAGATGGATGCATTTGTTGAGCATACAATTAAAGAAATCCGTGAGAAAGTGGGCGACGGCAAAGTCCTTCTGGCACTGTCTGGCGGTGTTGATTCTTCTGTAGCAGCAGGACTTCTTTCCAGAGCTATTGGCAAGCAGCTGACATGTGTGTTTGTAGATCATGGCCTTCTTCGTAAAGACGAGGGCGATGAGGTTGAGGGTGTATTTGGTCCTAATGGACAGTTTGACCTGAATTTTATCCGTGTGAATGCACAGCAGAGATATTATGATAAACTTGCGGGAGTTACTGAGCCGGAAGCGAAGCGTAAGATCATTGGTGAGGAATTTATCCGTATCTTTGAAGAAGAGGCTAAGAAGATCGGTGCTGTTGATTTTCTTGCACAGGGAACCATCTATCCAGATGTGGTAGAGAGTGGTCTTGGCGGAGAGTCTGCAGTGATCAAGTCTCATCACAATGTAGGCGGACTTCCTGATTTCGTAGACTTCAAGGAGATTATTGAGCCGCTTCGTGACCTCTTCAAAGATGAAGTCCGCAAAGCAGGACTGGAGCTTGGAATTCCAGAGAAACTGGTATTCCGTCAGCCATTCCCAGGACCGGGACTTGGAATCCGTATTATCGGCGAAGTTACTGAAGAGAAAGTTCGCATTGTGCAGGATGCTGATTTCATTTACCGTGAAGAAATTGATAAGGCAGCAGAAGCTTATAAAGTTGAGAACGGCAAAGAACCATCCTGGATGCCGAACCAGTACTTTGCAGCTCTTACCAATATGCGAAGCGTAGGCGTTATGGGCGATTTCAGAACATACGATTATGCTGTGGCACTTCGAGCAGTGAAGACGATTGACTTTATGACAGCAGAGTCCGCAGAGATTCCGTATGAAGTACTGAACAGGGTTATGAATCGTGTTATTAATGAAGTTAAGGGAGTTAACCGCGTATTCTACGACCTGACCAGTAAGCCACCGGGAACGATTGAGTTTGAATAAATCGAGTTGCTTAAAAAAGCCAGTGTTTATGCGGGTTTCAGCGATTTCGATTAGTCTTTTGATAACAAATTGATAACAGTCATAGCAAGTGCCATTATTCTTGTTATCCAGTGGTTTATGGGTAACGGAACAATTAACAGGTGGCTTGCAGACTAAAGTTCGGAGCTTGGCTCTGAACAAATTCCATATTATAAACTAAGCCCTTAGCTGTGGTTAATAACCATAGTTAAGGGCTTTTTTGTCGTTGCCAAAGCATCTGTAGGGAGCTGCCAGTGGCAGGTCCTGTAGGTGCTTATTTATCTTTCAAGTGGTCTTTGAATGCTTCCACGAGAGCGTCACTTAATTCCTGTGATGGAACTTTTGCCCAACGCTGTGTGGTGTCGAACTCTGGATAATGGTAACGCCAGTTATCGTATTCTTCTCTGTTGATTTCTTCGGAAGATAGCTTGTCTGCCTGTTCTTTCCAAGCATACAGCATTTTGAGGAGTTCATATGCTTCTCTGCCTTTGTCCTTGTTGACCTTTAAGCATACCTCTCCGTCTGCTTCACTGACAGTAAGACCGTAAATATCTTCAAGGGTAAACAGAGTGTGCATAAGACCGATATAGCTGTCTATGTCAGGAACATCAAGAGCCTGTGGAGAAACATCAAGCACCTGTGCCAATGCATTTGTAAGGTCTGCTTTCGGTTTGCGTGTACCAGTTTCGTACTGTGCCAAACGCACATCAGCACTCTTTTCTGGAAAACCGATTGCTGTACCGAGATACTTTTGTGTCATACCACGCATTAGTCTGAAAAAATGTATTCTTTCGCTGATAGCCATAATGATACGCTCCTTTTATATTTAGTGAAATAAGTATAGCAGAAATGTTTAGTGGAAGTCAAGAAAAACCGAAACAAAAATGTTTAATATTTTCTTTGCAACCACTTGACAATAGCAAATATGTTTAGTAAAATAAATTACGAATTAAACAAATATGCTTAATGCGACAACTGAATGACCGTCCGAAAAGCCAAACCGCCAAGACCTCGTCGGAGCAAGTTCCGTATCGTTCGCTTGTGTGCAAGCACAAAAGCTCATTCGCTGCACTGCTCCTCCTCTTCCCCAAAAGTCTCCGACTTTTCGGGAACCCCTATACGAGCGAGCGCCTGATGTACTGCGGTGCATTGGGACAGCACAGCGCCTGCCGACAAGCAGGAGTGCCTGTTGGAACTTTAACACGGAGAAAGCGGCAAGCAAAAAATTATTTTAAGAAAGGAAGAAAAAGGATATGGAAAACAGATTTATCCGAGCCGAAGATGTGGCTCAGGAACTAAACGTATCAAAACCTTATGCATATAAACTCATCAGACAATTAAATGAGGAATTGAAAGCAAAGGGCTTTATTACGATTGCAGGGCGTGTAAATCGCCAGTATTTTTACGAAAGGCTCTACGGAGCAGGAAAGGGGGAAATGTAAATGCCGGTATTTAAGAATGAAGATAACGGTACTTGGTATGTGATGGCAAGGTATGTGAACTGGAAAGGGGAACGCAAGCAGAAATGCAAGCGTGGCTTTGCTACCAAACGAGAAGCACAGGAATGGGAAAGAATGTTCAAATTGCAGACTTCTTCAGACCTTGATATGAGTTTTGAAGCCTTTACGGAGCTTTATATCAATGATGTGAAGAACCGTTTGAAGGAAAACACGTGGCTTACCAAAGAGCATATCATACGCACAAAGATACTTCCGTATTTCGGGAAACTGAAAATCAGCGAGATTTCCACAAAGGAGATTATTACTTGGCAGAATGAAATGCTTGCCTATCGTGATGAGAAGAAAAAGCCTTATTCACAGACGTATCTGAAAACGCTGCACAATCAGTTGTCCGCCATTTTCAATCACGCTGTCCGCTACTATGAACTGCGTTCCAATCCTGCGGCAAAGGTGGGAAATATGGGACGTGAGGAACACAAGGAAATGCTGTTCTGGACAAAGGAAGAATACAAGAAATTCTCTTTTGAGATGATGGACAAGCCTGTTTCCTTTTATGCGTTTGAAATGCTTTACTGGTGCGGTATCCGAGAGGGCGAGCTGTTAGCTTTGACTCCGGCAGATTTCAACTTTGATAAGGAAACAGTCACAATCAATAAATCCTATCAGCGTTTGAAAGGGCAGGATGTGATTACTTCTCCGAAAACGAAAAAGAGCAACCGCACGATTAAAATGCCGAAGTTTCTGTGTGAGGAAATGAAAGAATATCTCGGTATGCTTTACGGATTGAAGAAGAAAGACCGTATCTTTACGGTGACGAAAAGCTATCTTCATCACGAGATGGACAGAGGGGCAAAGGCGGCAGGCGTGAAGCGTATCCGCATTCACGATCTCCGTCACAGCCACATTTCACTCTTGATTGATATGGGCTTTTCTGCGGTGGCGATTGCTGACCGAGTTGGTCACGAAAGTATTGATATTACTTATCAGTACGCACACCTCTTTCCGTCAAAGCAGATTGAGATGGCAGAAAAATTAGATGATTTAGGGAAAGGAGATTTTGAAAATGTCAGCTAAGAACAGAGATAACAAAAATCGTTGGAGGAATATCACAGTAGGGTTTCGAGTATCGCCCGAAGAAAACGAACTCATTAACAGAGCTGTAGCTCTATCAGGATTGCCAAAACAGGAGTATTGTTACCGCCGTTGCTTAAATCAGGATGTGGTGGTACAGGGCAATCCGAGAGTGTATAAGGCGTTGAAAACGGAATTTGCCACAGTCCTTGCGGAACTGAAAAGGATTGAAGCAGGAAAAGGTGTGGATGATGAACTGCTGAGTGTAATAGAACTGATTTCCATTATTCTCGGCGGTTTGAAAGGAGAGGATGCGAATGGAGAATAAAAAAGAAATGACTATTCCAAATGTATCTGCGGCAACAGATGCGGAACAGTCACTTTCCAAATGTACTGACAATAGTATAGTCAATCAGGATACGGATTTCAAGGGGTACGAGCAATCTTTTGAAGAAATGCAAAGGGAAATACTCAGACAGTTAGACCCTTCCTATCTGAAAACAGTATCAATGACAACGCTGTATGATACGGTGTTTGAGGTTCAGACACCACTTATCGACGGTCTGCTCCAAAGGGGAACTTACCTTTTCGTAGGTTCCCCGAAAGTGGGAAAGAGCTTTATGATGGCACAGCTTGCCTATCATATCAGCACAGGCACACCGCTTTGGGAGTATAAGGTGCGTAAGGCAACGGTGCTTTATTTTGCCCTTGAAGATGATTACCCACGTTTGCAGAAGCGATTGTTTCAGATGTTCGGTGCAAAGGAGACAGGCAATCTGTATTTCGCAACGGAATGTAAAACGGTCAATGGCGGACTGGAAGAACAGATAAGAGGGTTTATGAGGGAACACCCAGACACAGGCTTGATTATCATAGACACCTTAAAGCGTGTGCGTGAAGCAGGCGGAGCAGATTACAGCTACGCAAGTGATTATGATGTTGTGGCAAGGCTGAAAGCGTTGGCAGACAGTTACAAGGTTTCAATGCTTATTGTTCATCATACACGCAAACAAAAATCGGAAGATATATTCGATATGATTTCAGGCACGAATGGTCTGATGGGTGCGGCAGACGGTGCATTTGTTCTCAGTAAGGACAAGCGTACTTCCAACAATGCCACACTTGATGTTGCTGGCAGAGACCAGCAGGATATGAAAATCCATCTTGTAAGGGACAGCGAGCGATTGGTGTGGAACTTTGCAAAATCGGAAACGGAGATGTGGAAAGAACCGCCCGAACCTCTGCTTGAGAAGATAGCGGATACGCTCTTTTCGGAAAGTGACAGATGGGAAGGAACTGCTTCGGAACTTTGCGAAAGGCTTGCGGTGGATATAAAGCCGAATGTACTTTCTTTAAGGCTCAGTATCAACGCAAGCAGGCTGTTTCGTGATTACGGTATCCGTTATCAGAACAGCCGCACACACGACGGAAGAAAGGTTTCACTTTGGAAAGAAACCGAGCAGACGGCGTGACAAACGGTGTCAAAGGTGTCAATGTTTTTGAGAGCAGCACGCTGTGAAAAACATTGTCACCATCGTCACACTTTGACACCGGATAAAGTTTAGGGGAGTGTGCAGAGAGTGCCTTTTCAAAGGCGGCTCTTTGGTCTCGCCTGCTGGCTCGGTCGGTTCGCAGGCGTGTGTGCCACCGGCACACGCTCACCCCTCGGAGAGCCTTCGGAGACGCAAAACCTGTTTACAGGTCGCATTTTTGATGGGTGTACCCGTCAAAAGTGCTTTTGCGTTACTTTTGACAAAAGTAACAAACCTGAGAATGTTGAAATTTACAGATGGGAGATGAAAAAATGCAGAGAACGATAAGTGCAATGGTCGGTAAAGGCTCGGTCAATCACAATAGCCGAAAGTTCCGAGCAGAAAATGTAGACGGAACTCGTACTCATCTCAATATCGACTACTGCAATGAAAATATAAAGACAGTTTATCACGAATTGTTTGATGAAGCATTGGAAAGATACAATGCCAAGCAGATAAGGTCAGACCGAAAGATAAAAGATTATTATGAAAAAATCCGAAGTTCCAAGCAGGAAAAACCGTTCCACGAAATCATTTTACAGGTGGGCGGTAAGGGAAATATGAACGCCGATACGGAAAACGGAGAACTGGCAAAGCAGATTTTAGATGAATACTATCAGGGTTTTCAGGAGCGAAATCCACAGCTTCGGGTGTTCTCGGCTCATCTGCATATGGATGAAGCTACACCACATCTGCACATAGATTTTGTACCTTTTACCACAGGCAGCAAGCGTGGACTTGATACAAGAGTGTCACTAAAGCAGGCTCTTGCAACGCAAGGTTTTAAGGGCGGCAGTCGTGGCGATACGGAGTGGTCGCAATGGATACAGTCCGAAAAAGAACAGCTTGCGGCGGTGATGGAACGTTATGGGATTGAGTGGGAACATTTAGGCACACACGAAAAACATCTTTCTGTTTTGGATTATAAAAAGCAGGAAAGAGAAAAAGAAGTGGCGGCATTAGGTGCGAAAATCGAGCAGAAACAGATTGAATTTGATGTGTTGTCGGAACGAGTATTGAACTATGATAAGGCAAAAGACGAGCTGTCAAATCTTGAAATAGAGCTTGATACTGCACCGAAATATCAGTTGCCAGAACCAGAGAAATTTATGACTGCAAAGGCATATAAACCAAAATGGCAGAGCCGGTTGTAAGGAAATTGAAGCAACTTGTCAAAACGGTGCTTGCCCGCTGCTTTGAGGGGTGGGACAACTATCATAGGCTGAATACAGCGAATGCACAGTTATACCGCACCAATCAGCGTTTGGAGAAAGTCAATGAAAGATTGACCGAAGAAAACAAAATCCTAAAAGCAGAAAATAAAGATTACAGCCTGCTCCGTAAGGTTTTTGGTCGCAAACAGATAGATGATTTGTTGGAGCAGGCAAGAACAGTTAAAGGTCGCAAGCGTGATAATACACGATCACGATAGACAAAAATCACAGGAGGAAAAGGAAAATGACAAAGACAATTTTTGAAGAAATGGGCGGAACTTATAGACAGGTGGGTGATTATTTATTGCCGAACATCACAGTACCAGCCGAAGAAGAAATAGAGCCGATTGGTTTATGGGGGAAACGACATGCAAGGCATTTAAAGGAACACTATAAAGTGTTATATATGAACCTGCTGACAAGCGGAAAGCTGCATAGTTATCTTGCAGAAGTCGATAAGCAAGCAGAGGATATGTTTCTTCGACTGGTAAAGGAATATGCCGACAGACAAGATGTGACGGAACAATTAAAGAAAGATAATCCCTACGAATGGATTGGAAGAATGAATAATATTCAGGCTTGTGTGAGGGAAGTTGTAGGAACGGAGTTGAATTACACATAAGCGTTTTACGGTATGGTGCTCCTGCGTTTGCTGGAGTGCTGTGGTTGTGGTTGTAAAGAGGTTGTGAAAGATTGAATTTCGTAATGGTTGGATGTATAATTAGGAAGTGAAAATTTTAATTTGCACTTCCATAAGGTGAAATGTATTGACACAAAAAATACAGTATGATAGTATTGCCATTAGAAGAAAGAAAGGCACATTTTGTGTAAGGTGAGGAAATGATTAATAGATAATTTGATTTAAGTAAGACACATATAGTTATTGAGCCTGTAGAGAATAGGTTTGTTTTGTGTACGCTTAAGTTGGATTATCGCAAGAGGCATTTCCTTTGTTTTCCTTTTGGAAAAGAAATAAGGGGCTATTTAGCGAGTCTATTTTTGCGTATGCAAAAAAGACTCGTTTTTGTGTGTTCAAAATAATAATTGGCTCAGACTTCGAAAAGGAGAAACTTTAATGTTGCAGATAAAAAAATTAAATTTAACACATAAAAAAGACCTGAGAATAATTCTTAATGATTTCAACCTTGTGCTAAATGATGGAGATAAGGCAGTTATTATTGGAGAAGAGGGAAATGGGAAATCGACATTAATGAAGTGGATATACAATCCGTCGCTTGTAGAAAACTATATAGAAGCAGATGGGGAAAGGATAATGGGACACGAACGTCTTGGTTATCTTCCGCAGGAGATGCTCGATGAAGATAAGGAAAAAACAATATACGAATATTTTTCTGAAGAGGAAATATTCTGGGAGAAAACGCCTAAAGAATTGTCTGTTATTGCGGGAAAATTTGGAATGAAAAATGATTTTTTCTACAGTAACCAGACAATGGGTAGTCTTTCAGGAGGCGAAAAAGTCAAGACACAACTTATGAGGCTTTTCATTCGCGATGTTTCTGTGCTGTTGTTGGACGAACCTTCCAATGACATCGACATTGCGACGCTTACATTACTGGAAAAAATCATAAATGACTGGAAGCACATTGTGCTTTTTATTTCACACGATGAAACGCTGATAGAGCGTACTGCCAACATGGTGATACATATCGAGCAGATTATACGAAAAACAAAGGCGAGATATACCGTGGCAAAGCTTCCCTATAGACGCTATGTGGAAGAACGGCTTCATAAATTTGAAATCCAAAAACAGCGGGCACTGAGTGACCGTAGGGAGAAAAAGATTCGCGATGAAAAATATCAAAGAGTTATGCAGAGTGTACAAGGTGCATTAAGAAGTTGTACCAGACAAGCACCGTCTGTTGCCAAAAACTTAAAGGACAAAATGCATACGGTTAAGGCAATGGAACGAAGATTTGAAAAAGAAGATGAAAATATGACTCAGATGCCGGAACAGGAAGAAGCAATCTTTGTCAAATTAGGGGATGAAAACTCACACATTCCCGCAGGAAAAACGGTCATAGAATATGAACTTTCAAAGCTTGTGACTCCGGATGGCAAAAGAATTTTAGCAGAAGGAATTCATTTAAAAATAAAAGGTTCAGAAAAAATCTGTATGATAGGAGCCAACGGGGCAGGAAAAACGACTCTTCTAAAAAAGATAGCGGAAGAACTCCTAAATCGGAATGACATTAAAGCAGAATATATGCCTCAAACTTATGAAGACCTGCTGGATTTGGATGTTACACCGGTTGATTACCTTGATAAAACAGGAGATAAAGAAGAGCGTACAAGAATTAGAACATACCTTGGTTCACTTAAATACACACCAGATGAAATGGAGCATCCGATTCGGGAGTTATCAGGCGGACAAAAGGCGAAAGTGCTTCTCTTGAGGATGAGCTTAAGTGGTGCAAATGTTCTTATTCTGGATGAACCGACAAGAAATTTTTCACCATTGTCCGGTCCGGTAATAAGAAAAATGCTCCGAGAATTTCCGGGGGCTGTCATTAGCATTTCTCACGATAGAAAGTATATTGAAGAGGTGTGCGATAAAATATATCAGCTAAATCCTAATGGATTACAGCTAATTGGTGATTGATAACAAAAAGGATGAAAGACTGACAAATTTCAGGCTTTTAGTGAGTTGGAAAGCATACAAAGATTTGAATTTGGAGGATAGATTATGGTACGTACAGAAGATGCATGTGAAATTATAAAATATGCTTTGCAAAACGAAATTAAAGTATATTTAGATGGCGGATGGGGTGTTGATGCACTTCTTAAAAGAGAATCAAGAATACACAATGATATTGATTTGTTTGTTGAACTGAAACATTATCATGATTATATTTATGTGATTAAGCAGCATGGATTTGAGGAAGTAAATACTGATTATACAACGGATGGTCATACTGTCTGGAAAGATGATAAACAAAGAATCATTGATTTACATTGTTTTGAATTTACAGATGACGGAATTGTTTATGAGGGAGATATATTTCCATCAAAAACTTTTTCCGGTATTGGAAAAGTTGGAGATATAACTGTTTCTTGTATTGAACCATTGAGTCAGGTAATGCTTCATTTGGGATATGAACACGATAAAAATGATGTGCATGATGTGATGCTGTTGTGTGAAACATTTCAAATAGCAATACCAGATGAATATAAGGAAAAGTAAAATTTCAGTTTTGTGTTGAATCTCTAAGCAAAATAGCTTATAATTTGACATGCTACATATAGTTATTATCCACAGTTATCGAGTAGGTGTTATCAATGCCGATAACAAAATGATAACATTAGCTCGTATAGGCAGGATAATATGGATATATCAAATAATCAAAAGAACGAGAAACATTACAGAGAATAATTCCTAAACAAAAAGCGTTAGTCTTTGTAGAGTTTGAATAGTTGACGCTGGGCTACAAAGCCCGTAACCACGGGGCTTTGCGGCTTTGGGTGTTTGAAATTGCATTATCATTGCATTTTTATATTTCTTTGTGATACATTGCAGTATGCTGATTACTGGTATAATTAGCAATACTTTGAGAAGCTGACTGGTAGCTGAGAACCCCGGTCAGCTTCTTTGCAATCTCAATATTGGTGTTTGGATACAGATGACCATAAGTTCCTAGTGTCGTCTGTATTTTTTCATGTCCAAGACGCTCTTTAATCAGCAGTGGATTTTCGCCCATGCTGATAAGCAGGGAAGCATGCGAATGTCTCAGGGCATGAATTTTGATTCTGTGGACACCAGCTAAATTTGCCAATTTCTCTAATGCTCTTGGAAGCGTTGTTTTGCTGGTGGGTGTACTGTTATAACTCAGTACGAATCCACAATTTGGTAAAACCTTTGCCTGGACCGCCTTCCATTCTTGTAATTCCTTGATGGTATCAGCATCAATATAAATGGTACGGTTGCTTGCCTGCGTCTTAGGTTCAACGAATTTGTAGTCATTCATTGTTTTATAGTACAGTGTTTTACTAATAATCAGCATACCTGTTTCAAAATCAATATCATCCCACTGTAAGGCGGCAGCCTCTCCAATACGCATTCCAGTCATAAATAAAAGCCAGAACGAGATGAAGAGATAGTGCTCGTAGTAGTCACCTTTGTACAGCAGGGATATTACCTTCTGAAACTCCTCCAAAGTCCAGAAGTCGATCTTTACTTTTTTAGATTTGATATTGCCGATCATGCGGGCAGGATTCTTCTTTGCAAGTCCGAGGATAATCGCCCGGTCAAAAGCTAAACATAACATTCCCTGAACAATGCGTACATAGTTTGGACTGAATTGTTTTGCCAACTTGAGCTGCCAGGTCTGTACATTTATCGCTTCTATTTCGGACACTTTCTTCTTGTAGAAATAGGCAAAGTGTTTTTGAATGGTCGAGTAACGATTCTTGTAGGTACTTTCTTTCACCTGAGTTTTGTACCACGGAAGATAGATTTCTTCAATAAACTTTTTGAAGGTAATGTCTTCCTTCTTATCAGCTAATTCTTCCGTTGATGCAAGAATCAATTTGGAATACTCGGCACGGGCTTCTTTTTTTGTTGAGAATCCGCTGCGGTATTTTTGAATCTGTTTTCCGGTTACAGGATGATATCCGAGGTTGGCTCGAAAATAATAAGTGCCGTTTTCTGCTTTTTTAATTGGATCTTTTGCCATGATTTCACTCCTTACTAAAATGCAAAAAGCACGATCATTCTTGCTTATCGGGCAAAGTAATCCCTAATAATTCTTCAACGGCTTCTTTTGGAACCCTGTCTAATTTTCTGGATTGATAATAGGTATGCCCCTTTTCTACCATAAGTTCCTTTGCTTTTTTGATAATATCAGCAGCAAAGGAAGGACCGTAGCCTAATTCAATCAAATCCCTTTTTGTTACAGTTATCATGAATCTCCTTTCCACAGACAGGGAATCAACTTGATACCTGTCTATTATTATATCAAATTTTGAGTAAAAGTTCTCTAATAAAAGCGCTATAAGCTAAAATCCCAAAAGTCTATGTTATTCTTTCAGAAGCCAGTTCCTATGCCCGTTCCGGCCACGTAAAACGGTGTTACTTTGTAACTATTAAGCTGCAGGCGTGCGAAGATGCAAACTATCTGCAGTCACCTATATCAATCTCCCGAAAGATTTCTTTTGTTTTCAAGGTACGGCGAATGGATATATTACCCATTCAATTAAGGAATAGGGGGCTTTTCTTTAAGATTGAAAAATTTTAAGAAAAAATGATAAAAATAAAAGCTGCCTTGATTTGGCAGCCACGGAAATCTATTTGCGTTTTAGAGCCAGACGATTCAGCATGGAAATGAGCGCAAGCATATCCTCGTCATCGAGTTGTTTCATCAGATCAGTTGCTTTGTCAATCAGAGGAAGATTGTGCAGCTCTGAATCGAAGAACTGTTGAGGAGTGACTTCCAGATAGTCACAGATATCCAGAAAGCTCTGCATGGTAGGCAGAGAACGTCCGGAAGTGAGGGACTGGATGTAGCTTTTATTTTTGCCAAGATCCAGACTCATCTGATATTCAGATACATTTTTCTTTAAACGCAGTTCGCTGATGCGTTCTCCAATAAAGTTTTTATCCATACATTTACACCTCTCTTCCACATTTTAAACTATTTACTTACAGCAAATTACGGAATAAAATAGAGATATATTTGAAATATAGTGATTATTCCGTAATATAACCGTAATTTACTAAAATGATACAAAAAAAGAAATTATGGATGATAGAAAATGGATTTTGGGGTATGATGATAGCAAAGGAAGTGGATGTCTGTGCGGATTATAGGAAATGAGCAGGAAATTGAATGGGCGAAGGAAGCACTGCGGAATCAATGTAACGATTGTCCCTACTTGGACTGCTGTAATGAAAAGGCGAAAGAGGAGTCAAAGCAGTGTGGAACGGTTCGGTTTGGCTGCCGGGAGTATCTGAAAGAGAAGATTGAATTCGTAGTAGAAAAATAGATGTAGTATTTTGAACAAATATAAACACCATATATAGTATAAGCCTGAATTGACATGAGGAATATCTTGTGCTAGTATACTGATATAGTTTATTTTATGCACACCCTTTTTGGGGAGTTTCGGGATTCATAAGAATCTCCAAACTTACAGGAAACAGCAGGAGCTGATTCCTGGCATAAGTAGTTTATGTTTGTAGTGAGTGTCACGGTATGCCTTTTTTGGCTGCGTGGCACTTTTGTTTTTTCAGGAAGAAACCAGACTTTTAAGAATGAACAGAGAAAAGACTCTCTTTTCATTCTTTTTTTGTGCTTACATTTAGGTTTCGGCATAGTTGCATGCCACAACCAGCTTCGGCTGTTGATGGATAAATATTATTTTAAGAAAGGTGGAATAAGAACATGAATGAAGCAAGAGTGTATGCAGATGGATTTGAGAGATCCTTTGCAGAAGTAAAAGATCTGCTGGAGTTTCTGGCAGAGAGAGGAAGAAATGCCAAATGGATCAGAAAGCCAACGAATACGTTACGGCTGGCACCACTGGAAAAGGAGGCTCAAAATCTGGATGCGGCAGATGCATCCATGGAAGAAATTTTGGAGGATACAGAGAAGAATACGCAGCTTGTACTGAAAATGAGAGGAGAATCCTATCCGGTACGTGACTGTGCCATCCGCACCATTTTAAGCCGCGCAGGTGTCAATGGAGACGGGCTTCGCAAGCTGGATAAGGCAACATATGCGAAGGTAGTCAATTACTGCCTGCGGGTTGCAAAAGGGGATGCCCTGATTAAGATTGCGGACGGAAAGGTTTCCGCAGTACATGGCGGGGATAAACATGATTATTGCATCCTTGATATGAAAGCCATGTTTGAGACAACCTGCGAATATCTGAATCTGAATTTCAAAGGCAGTGTTTACATGGAGGGCTCTGGTATCTATGACCATTCCATTGTATCTGCCATGTGGAAGCTCGGAGGAAGTCAGGAACTTCTGGATACTTACCGAAAAGCACTGGATGCACACGGAATGGATGAGAAGATCCTGTCACCGGCACTTCGTTTTACCACATCTGACGTGGCAGCGAGCGGTGCAAATCTGTATCCGATGCTTTTGACAGACGGACCAAACGGCGTTATCAGTCTGGGAAGTCCAATCAAGCTGGCTCACGATAAAGGGGCAACGATTCTGGACTTCCGGAAAAATCTGGAGCAGGTATGCGCCCGCTATGTGGATGCGATGAAGAATCTTACTCAGCTTATGGACATTGAGATCCGTAATCCGGTGAACTGCCTGAAGCTGCTGATGAAGGAACTTGGCATTAAACAGAAGATCCGGAATGAGGTGGTGGAGCTATTTGTATCCCAGAACGGGGAAGGTGCCTGTACGGCACATGATCTTTATTATGCCATGAATGAAGCCTCCTTTTTTGCAGCCTGTGAAGGAATGTCCGGACAGGGCATCCTGAAGCTGGAGGAGGATATTACGAAGGCGCTTATAAAAGACTGGAAAAAATATGACGTTTATGGAGCAGTCAAATGTTAGGAGGAATTGGAATGAATAACAAAGCAGAGTATACACCGGAAAAGGTTGTGGATATCAGTAACCTGTCAAGAGAAGACTGGTTGGAATACCGCAAAAAAGGAATCGGCGGCAGTGATGTAGCGGCAATCATGGGGATCTCTCCATTTGCACTATCCGGGATCTGTTTTACAACAAAACAGGTGTGCAGCCGGTCATTCAGGAGGAAGAGGAAAGCAACTGGGTTGCCAAGGAAGTCGGACACCGGCTGGAAGATCTGGTGGCAGAAATCTTTTCCAAAAAGACCGGACTGGAAGTATTTCCGGTACGTGTCATGTTCCGGCATCCATTATATCCGTTCATGCTTGCAGATGTGGATTTTTTTGTTCGTATGCCGGATGGGACATTTGCGATTCTGGAATGTAAAACCTGCAATTATAATGCGAAAGATAAGTGGGCTGATGAGGGTATTCCAGCTCATTATGTGCTGCAGGTAAGGCATTATCTGTCTGTGATGAATATGCAGAAAGCCTTTATCGCATGCCTGTATGGAAATAACGAGAATGAGTTTGTGTATCGCACCATTGAGCGTGATCTGATTGAGGAAGAAGACATCATTGATCAGGAAACGTATTTCTGGCAGGAACATGTATTGAAAAATGTAGTACCGCCGCATAACGGGAATTCCGATCTGGTTCTGGCAAATATCCGTAATTATGGTGGTTTTGCAGACAAATCTATTCCGGAAATTGTGCTTTCCGGTCTGGAATCAAAAAATCTTGAGAAGTATCTTACCCTTTCGGAGGAAAAGTCACAGTTGGAAAAACGGAAAAAGGAAATCGAAGCAGAACAGCGGGCAATCAGTGTTCCTTTTGTGGAACAGCTGGGGCAGGGCTGCAAGGCAGTGCTGGAGGACGGTACGAACCGTTACCGTATTACCTATAATCCGACCAGACGTACTTCGGTTGGGAAAGACCAGATGGAGAAGCTGAAAAACCAGCATCCGGATATCTATGAGGAATATACAAAAACAACGGAGAGCCGTACTTTCCGAATTAAGAAGGAGGCGGCGTAATGAGAAAACCAAATGAACGGATGCGGATAAAAAGCTGGAGGGATATAAACAATGAGGTGCAGATTTAAACATAAGATTTTCCAGAATGAGGAGAATGGGTATACGATTGCCATATTCACCACACAGGATACGTCTGTCCCCCTGTCAGCCAGAGACAAATATCTGGCATCCCGGAATATCATCGGCTTCTCAGCGATTGGATTCGGTCTTCCGCTTACAGACGAGATTGAGCTTGAGATGGAAGGCAGATGGGAGAGCGGAGAGCATGGAACTCAGTATCAGGTGGAAAATTTCATGGAGGTTGTACCACGGACAAAGGAGGGTATCTTAGGATACCTTTCTTCCGGTGCAATCAAAGGTATCGGTCCCAAGATGGCAGATACTATTTTCCGGAAGTTTGGGCTTCAGACACTGGAAATCATGGAAAACAACCCGCAGGAACTCTTGAAGATCCGTGGAATTTCCGAGAAGAAGCTGGCTGCTATTGTGGAGTCCTATGGAAAAAACCAGGTGTTCCGGGAACTGATGACGTTTCTGGCGCCTTTTAAGGTAACACCCAAAAAAGTGAATATGATTCTGAAGAAATTCGGAAATGAATCGGTGGATATTATCCGGCACCGCCCTTACATGCTGAGTGCAGTCAAAGGCTTCGGGTTTCTGACTGTGGATGCGATCGGAAGACAGTGCTGCTGTGCACTCAATGATCCCATGCGGATATCCGGGTGCATCGGACATATCATGAATCAGGCAATGAAAGAAGGACATCTGTTTAAGCAGCGTCAGGAGGTTATCAGGGAAGCACTGGAAATACTGAACCGGGATCTGCAGGTCATGGCAGTATCGGAGCAGGATGTCAGTCAGGTGCTTTACCGGCTGGTGCTGCAAAAAAGCATTGTTGTGGAGGAAGAACGGATCTATTCTATCCGGCAGTATGAAGAAGAAACACAGACCGCTTCCATGATAGCCAGACGGCTTTTGGAGAAGCCGGTTTTGCTGTCCATTGAACCGGAGCTGGAAAAGGCACAGAAGACACTGGGGATCACGCTGTCAGAAACACAGAAACAGGCAGTGCGGATGGTGTTTGCACATCCCATCAGTATTATTACCGGAGGTCCCGGAACCGGAAAGACAACGGTTCTCAAGGTGATTCTCTATATCCATCAGGCGTTATGCAGGTCAGAGGTACAGCTTATGGCTCCGACCGGACGTGCGGCAAGACGTATGGTGGAGAGTACCGGCTGTGAAAATGCATCCACGATGCATCTGGCCCTGGGGCTTTTGGGAGATGATACGGATTTTGAACCGGATTTTGAGTACCTGTCTGCCGGATTTCTAAATGTAGATGAGGTGTCCATGGTGGACATGCATCTTGCCTATGAATTTTTCCGGCGGGTTAGCAGACATGCCAGAGTCCTTTTAGTCGGGGATAAGAACCAGCTTCCATCCGTAGGAGCCGGGGATGTGTTCCGGCAACTGATTGCCTGCGGGCTGATTCCGGTCACGGTACTGGATCTGGTTTACCGGCAGGGCGCTTTGAGCAGCATACCTTATAATGCAAAACTGATGCAGGAGAATAAGACTAATCTGAGCTTTGGGGAGGATTTTCAGTTCATTGCCTGTAAAGGAGCAGATGAAGCGGCAGAGATTGTCCGGAGGATTTATCTGGACGAGATTGCAAAAAACGGCATGGATCAGGTACAGATCCTGACTCCGTATCGGAAACGCAGTGCTGCCGGAGTGGATGAATTGAACAAATCTCTGGAGGATTTTGTAAATCCGCCAATCGCAGGGAAGAAGGAACTGCATATCGGCAGTCAGGTGTTCCGGGTTGGCGATAAGATTTTACAGAATAAAAATACCGAGATGGCGAGTAACGGCGATCTGGGCAGGATACTGGACTGTATCACGGATGAGGATGGAAATGCCAGGGCAGTGATCGGATTCCCGGATGGGCGGCAGGTGCAATATGAAGCTGACCAGATGGAAATGATCGAACATGCTAACGCAACAACCATCCATAAGGCACAGGGTTCCGAATGTCCGGTTGTCATCATCCCTTGGGTAAAAGCCTTTTATATGATGCTGAAGCGCAATATTCTCTATACCGGAGTGACCAGAGCGAAAAGCAAGGTTTATCTGGTAGGGGAATGGGCTGCAGTCTGTCAGGCAATCCATACGGATGACAGCGGGACAAGGAACACCATTCTGAGTGAGCGGATCGTACAGTATTACGATCAGTATCAGAGTGAACAGAAACCGGAAATGGAGCAGTTAAAACTTGTTGTTTAAAAATATTTTTCAATTTTTGAAATAAGCGGACTATTACTCTTATATAGGGGAACGTCTGCTTTTCTAAATGAAAGGAGCAGAGAATGAAAGAATTATTGTATAAGAAATCAGAGGCAGTTGCCGCTTTGAACCGTGTGGATGGCTTCCATCCGATGGAACTGGCAAGAAAGATTGGAGAAGAAGGGCAGGAGGAGCAGCTTTATCTGGATGTGAAATACCGGAAGCTATGGTTTCGTCTGGTCAATCCGGCAGGAAAGATCATCAGCCGGATTATCACTTTCACAGAGAACATGGCAGTTGTGGAAGCACGTATCTATCTGGATAAATGTGATCAGGAAGACAATTATGTAGCCAATTCCTTTTCGCAGAAATTCCGGAGCGATGACCCGAAGTTTGGAGACAAATTTCTGGAAATGGCAGAAACAGCAGCCGTAGGAAGGGCATTATCGGATGCCGGATATGGTGTGCAGTTTGCGGATGTGGGAGAGGAAAATGATCCTGCACAGGTAGATGCCGGAATTCCATATCAGAATCCACAGATGCCGGATTCAGGTGCCATGGAAAATGCAGCCATGCCGGATTCGGGTGTCATGCCAAATGCCCCTATGCCAACTTATGGAGAGATGCCAGGTCAGCCGGAATATGCAGGCCAGCAGATGATGAATCAGTTCTATCAGCAGGCACAGGCGGCGGGAAGCACCATTTACCATGGCAGTGGACAAATGCCTGGCTACGGTTCCGCTCCGGCTGCCTCTACGCCGCCAAAGACCGGACAGATGCTGCAGGGAGCATTACAGAATCTGGATACGTCCCTTCCGGTAGAAGAACTGATGAAACACATGAACTATGAAATGGCAGTCGGGACTGTGATTCCGGGAAAGGGAAAATACGGCGGAAAGACCATGGGACAGGTGGCAGTTGAAAGCCCGTCAACGATCCAGTGGTTTGCCGAGCAATATTCCGGACCGAACAATCTGGTTCCGGCGGCAGCAAAGGTAATTTTACAAAAAGCAATGCCGATGGCTGGTTAAGGAAGAACCCCGCAGAGAGCTTTTTTCTGCGGGGGAAAGGAGGAAGAGACCGGGATGTATTATGATATGTCTGGGTTTGATTATGGAATACTGGATGTGGTGCAGGTGCTGCATCTCAGAAAGCGGCGGGGAAACTATTATGACTGCCCGTTTTGTGGAGAGACGCATGGAAAACTGAATATCAATGTGGAAAAGAATGTATTCCGGTGCAACCGCTGTGATGCGTCCGGGGGGATGCTGAAGCTTTATGCGGATTTGCACAATGTTACACTCTCCGAAGCAAATCAGCAGATCCGGGAAGCATTAGGAAAAGGAGAATACCGGACGGATTATATCAAAGCAACGCCGGTACAGGAAGAAAAGGCAACGGCAGAGCTTGCACCCATAGAGGAAATCCACCGGACGTATCAGAGAATGCTGTCCATGCTCACGCTTAACAGGAAGCATCAGGAGGATCTGCAAAGACGAGGATTAAAACCGGAACAGATCGAAGCACAGCGTTACCGGAGTGTCCCGCTGTTTGGAATGAAGAAGCTGGTCAAAAGGCTGGCAGAAGAAGGATATATGGTGAAAGGCGTGCCGGGATTCTACCGGGATACAGACGGAAACTGGACGATTAACTTCAAAGCAGAAAACTCAGGAATCCTGATTCCCATAGTTTCTTTGGACGGGTTCATCCAGGGTTTTCAGATCCGGGTAGATCATGTGACTGACACGAAAAAATATATCTGGCTGTCCAGTGTCAATTATGACCAGGGAGTTTCCTCCGGAAGTCCGGTACATGTGATCGGTGATCTTGCCGCAGAACGTGTCTATCTGACCGAAGGAGCCTTAAAAGGGACCATAGCCCATTATCTGTCCGGCGCTACCTTTGTGTGCGTTGCCGGAGTGAACCAGTACCGGAATCTGAAACCGGTGCTGGAGCGGATGAAAGGATATGGGATGAAACAGCTTTTGGAGGCGTATGACATGGATAAGAAGATGAAAGTAGCCTGCAATAAGCATGACAGTAAGTGTGCGGTCTGTTTTGAGCGTTCCCCTGTTATCTGCCAGCATAAGGCGGAGAAACGGAGGATTATCCAGAACGGCTGCAATAAGGTCTATGAAATCTGCCGGGAGCTTTCCCTGCCGATGAACCGGATGGTCTGGGATATGGACGAGAGCGGGGAGTGGAACGGGAAACACAAGGGGATTGATGACTATTTAGCCGCCATCAAACAGAAGGAAGGAACCGGGGCACAGACTTCGGCTCTTCCGAAAGGAGAACAATCATGAGAAAAAAAGGAAATACGGTTCTTGCAGGACTCATTATCTGCCTGTTGCTTGTTTTTCTCGCAGCGGCAGGAAAACTCTTTGGTGCTTATCTGAAGTATCAGAAAGGGGACGTAAGTTACGAGAAACTGCAGGAATATGTTCAGGAACCAGAGGAAGAAGAATCACCGGAGTCTGAGAAAGAAAAGGAGGAACCTAAGAATAGGTATCTAGAAATTGATTTTGCAGGTTTAAAAGCGGTTAATCCGGATGTCATAGCGTGGATTCAGATTCCGGCACTGGATATTAGTTATCCGGTGGTACAGGGGAAAGATAATGCATATTATCTTCATCACCTTTTTTCGGGAGAATCCAATATCAACGGGAGCATCTTTGTGGACTGCCATAATCAGCCGGACTTTACGGATCAGAATACGATCGTGTACGGGCATAATATGAAAAACGGGAGCATGTTCGGAACTCTGGATAAGTACCAAGACAAAGAGCTATTTGAACAACATCCGGAGTTTTATCTCTATTTGCCGGACAAGATCCTCAAGTATCGTATCTTTTCCTGCTATGCGGGAAGAACCGGAAGTGAGGGATATAGGTATCATTTCCCGGAAGCGGAAGATTTTCAGACGTTTCTGGATACGGTGTCTTCTTATAGGGATTATGATACCGGCACCGAGCTGTCGGCAACGGATCGGATAGTTACGCTGTCTACCTGTGTCAATTCCAGACGGAATTATCGCTATCTGGTACATGGAAAATTAAGCAGTGAGATCATCACAGAGGAATAAAAGAATCGTGCTGGTGTGAGAAGAAATTTCTTATGCCAGCTTTTATTATGGGAGGAAATGTAATGGGAACAGCATTGGTTATGGAACATGCAAACGCACTGGCACAGATGATAGTCAGTGAAAAGGACAAGTTATTTGATGAAAGAGTGGAGGCTCTTGTAAAACTTTATAGAAGGGCGGAATTTTATCTGAAGCAGGGATTTCTGGAGAGCATCGTCTGCGAGTTCCATCGGAAGAAAGTGGAAATGATTATGCAGGCGGAAACAAAAGGAGAGATTACGGAAATACTGAAGTTATCAAAACCGCATTTTGACGGGAAAAAATTTGTCTATACCTCTCCGTATGCTGTGGAAGAGGAAGAGCTTCTCCTTTGGTCTCTGACATCACTGCAAGGTCACTCCGGGATGAAGGGTATCGAAGATATCGGGAATTATTTGAGAAGTGCCTGCCGGAGATGGCAGAAAAGATTCCGGCGTAGAACAATGGCATAACAAAGGAACGAAAAAACTATCTTTTATTTTACTGTAATTTCACTCTTTATTGAATCTGCAATACTTTACAAAGTTTTTTACGGAAAAATGCTTCGGATTAATATACTTAACACCAGTATCTATCAGCTTAAATTTTGAATAACCAAACACCAGTGTTTCATTATTCACAAAAATCGTCATCTATCCAGAAAGCAGGTAAAATATGTTCACAATAATCAGAGTATTTTCTGCATTCAATACATTCTTCATCTAAAGAATCTACGCCGACATAATGAATATGATAATCTACAGTATCGTTTACAAATCTTTCAAGGAAGATGTTCAAAACAAAGGCTACTCTATCATCACAATAAACATAACCAATTAAATTCTTATGAATGATACAGTAAACGAGATAAACACAGCGTGTATCAACGATGCAGTTGAAATTGTATCCAGATTAAAGCCTATTTATACTTTAAAGCATGCACGGAGACAGCAAGAAGACCTATTCCTGTACGGAAGAGGTCTTCCCGTCCTTATACTAAAGTTAATTGGTATGCTGAAGTCCCGCAAAAGCAACATTTAATTTACCTCCAGATTACCGCTTTTAAGAGATAGATAATCGGAACTTCCGCTAAGCAGATAGAAAAAATATTCCCCTTTTTCATCTGGTGAGAAACTATATTTTCCACTCAGTTCATCGAACACTTCTCCTTCATACATTATCCCGTCTTTTACATAACCGATAATCAAATCTTGGGATACTGTAATGTCTGATTTATATTTATCAAACGAAATGACTATATTATCTTTATCAGTTAGTTCCCATCCCTTTCCATTGTCTTGTGTAAGTACACAAAGTGAATTGTTGATTAGAATTATTTCTGGAATGATATACATTTCATCTGATTTATCAGTAGGAATCTCTACTATTGATGATGGTATGAAATTAGGCATCAGACTGCTTTTAACAATTCTGCTTTCAGGAAATTCTGATGAAGATTTGGCTAATTCCTCAATATCAACAACTTTCCCATTTTCATTGGTATATACACCGTCTTTTAATATGATGTAGCTTCTATCATTGGTTTCTGTCCCGATTAAATGTCGATTGCTGTCATCAATTAAAGCCGATGTTAACAGATGACTGATTGCAGCATATACAGGCATACACAAAAACACTGAAACCACAGTTACAATAATTGCAGTTCTATAAGTGAACTTTAAAGGCTTATGTTTTGAAGCTGTTTTACAAAATACATTTTGACGTATCTTTTGTTTGGAATATTTTTTCAGTATTTTATTGCAATCATGAAAATACACTTCCTCAATAAAAGATTCATCAATTTCACTCATTAACTCATTCAAAGAAAATTTTACAGTCTTCATATCTAAATCCCTTCTTTTCCATTTTTAGTTTTAATTTTTTACGTCCGCGTAACAGTTTGGATTTTACTGTAGATTCTTTTAATCCGGTTTCTTCTGCTATTACAGCGATTGTCTTAGTGTAATAGTAGTACGAGATAAAACATTTTCTTTCGTCAACTGATAGTTCATATATGCTTTCTTTTAAGCATTTGATTACTTCTTCTTTTAACGGCCCGTATTCAATATGTTCGTTCGTTCCAACCTGAAACGCATCTTCGTAATTTTCAAAATGCATCTTAGAGGTTTTTCGTAATGCGTTTTTTGCCATGTTTCTTGCGATTGTTCCTAAATAGGGTTTGAATGTGCTGTAGTTATCTGTATCTAAATCTGCACTGTAATTCCATAGAGCTACAAAAACATTAGACACGACCTCCTCCTTGTCTTCATATGGCAAAGCACTTCCAATAATATTCTCGACTATGTATACAACATATCTGTAGTATTTGTTCATACATATTTTTAAAGCGCGCTCATCTTTATTTTTTAGTTCGAGCATCAGTTGTTTCTCATCTATGTTAAATAACATGCTTCTACCTCATAAATTCAGTGAATACTATAGCAGTGGTTTAATAATGGGAATGTGTATTTTCAAAAAAGGGAACCGAGAAACCAAGTTAAAAAGCTTCAATTAAAATCAGGATAAGTACTCACCAGCACTTGAAATATTTTCCACTATTAAAATGTAATAGAAAATGATTTGATTGTAAAGGCATCAGAGGACAGATTAGTTACCATGCCGTAATAGTAATCTGTTGCCTGTGTCGTAAATCCTGAACGCAAACCACTTGCTGTAATCTCACGCACAAATTCTGATGAAGGTCCAGCTACGTATGCGCGTACTCTTGAACGATGAAAAGCAGAACGGCTCAAAGTGTAATTTATAGTTATGTATCTGCCGCTATTACAATAAAGTCCCATACTGTTATTTGATGGTGTTAATATGGCGACTTCGCCATTTTTCAATGTGATTCCGCGCCAAGTATATCGGGCATATGCATTTGGAATAACACCTTCTTCAACAACTTTCTGCAGGCTTTCGTCAGCAAACACAGTGTACTTCCATTCAATCATATTAGGGTCATCTGTAAGCGGCTCTGCTGCAAAAACATTAACACTTAGCGACAGCATCATAACGAGTGTTAGGATAAAACTGATTATTTTTTTATAAGCCTTCATATATGTACACGACTCTTTTCCAAGGTTCCCTTTGTAATAAGATACACAGTAAATATTGTAACGGTTGCATTTATTTAAAAAATTAAAAAAGATAATTTTTAATTTTTGTTTTTTGAATTTTTTGATTGGTAAAATAAGAAAATGGATTATAAAGAGTTGCACTCTAGGTACCTCCTACGTACAGAATAAGTATCAAATACAAAGGAGTGAAATCATTATGATTAAAAAATTAAGAGTAGCCGTGGATCACGGGAACCGGAACATGAAAACCTGTCATTTTATCTTTACCACAGGACTGACGGAACAGGATAAAAAGCCTGCCAGGGGAGAGAAGTATCTGAAATATCAGGGAAAGTATTATACCCTTAGTGAGAAGCGGATTCCGTACCAGAGGGACAAGACGCAGGACAGCCGGAACCGATTCTGGATTCTGACCTTATTTGCCATTGCAATGGAGCTGGAGCAGAAAAGCCAGATCCAGCCGGAGGATGTCATTCAGGTGGAACTTCCGATTGGGCTTCCGCCGAAGCATTTTGCAGAGCTTTGTGAGAGATATGAACGCTATTTCAAAGGGGACGGGAAGGTGCAGGAACTGTGCTTCAACGATAAAGTCTATCACCTCTGTATACAGAATGTAATGGCGTTTCCGCAGGATTATGCAGCCATGATGACGAGGATGATGGAAATCCGTGAGATTCCGAAAGTCGTAGGGATTGATATTGGCGGATTTACTTCTGATTATCTTCTGATGAGAAGTGGCAGACCGGATATGGATTATTGTGATTCTCTGGAAAAAGGTGTGATTACCATGTATAACGATATCATTTCCAGTATTAACAGTGAATATGACATGCTTCTGGAGGAGGCAGATATCGACAGTATCATCAAGGGAAAAACGCAGTATTATGAGGAAGCTGTTGTACAGGCAGTAGAAACCATGGTTCAGAATTTTGTTACCGATCTTCTGAACAGCATCCGAGAGCGGGGCATTGATACAAAATCTACTTATACGGTGTTTATCGGCGGCGGAGCAGTGCTTCTGGAACGATTTCTGGAGCAGGCAGACCGGTTGGGAAAACATACCTTTATCCGGGATATGAAAGCAAATGCCGATGGATATGATCTTTTGTATCGCATGACACAGGCTGGAGTGTGATTTTATGGGAAAGAAAAATCCGTTTGTATTCACTATTGGTTTTGATAAGTCGGATCCAGATCACGTGTATGTGACAGAACTTCTGAATACGACAGAGAAAAAAGCAAAACTGATCGTTGCGGCAATTCTGGCATATACGGGAAGAACGGATGAGACAGGTAATGGCAGTATAAGCATGGAACCGGATATGCTCCGGCCAATGATGCAGCAAATCATCCGGGAAGAAGTAAGAAAGGTATTGGAAGGGCAGGACGTTTCTAAGATAAATAGAGAAATGCCCACAGAAGTTGATTTGATGGAAGAAGAACCGCTGCGGATGGATCAGACTATGAGACAGAATGTAGTGGATGCTATCAGTGCATTTCGCAGGGCATAAAAAAGCAGGAGAGATACACATGCTTATGGCAGTGTACTCTCCTGTTCTTTGTATCAGAATGGGAATAGACAGAAAACTCACAGACTATTCACAGATTACTCACAGATTGTCTTTGTATAATGTGTAGATGATGAAGGATACGGGAGAGCCTTAACTTAGGTTCTTGAATCCATCCAGAAGTCCACGCAGTGTAGAAAGGGCAAGCTGTTTCTGCTCCTCCGGGCAGGAATTTAGTTCTGCCATGATTTGCTGCATGGTAGAATCCGGGTTCGTTTTCTGGTTAGAAAATATAGCATCTATGGAAATATGTAAGTAAGTTGCCAAGCATAAAGTGTTTCCAACTGTGGATTGCCAATATAGTTTTCAATATCAGAGACAGTCCGTAAAGAAATCTTTGCCTGTTCCGCAAGGCTGTTTTGCGAAAGATTGCGGCGGAGACGTTCTTCCCTGACTGCATCTCCCAATAATTTTTTCACCATCTATATCACCTCACTTAATGCATATATTTTATCGTAGATTAACACTATACGAAATGCGTTAAAGTGCGTTATGATAAGCAGGATAACACATGCACAAATAGAGAAACATGGAAGTAAGTACGACAGACATGAATGGACAGCATAAGATAAAAGCCAAAGAGGAACTGAATCTGTTAAAAAAATCTTATCCATACAATGTGTCGGAGAGAAGTTAGAATATGCAGTATATGAGATACTATCATCGCATATCCTACACAATTACATAGAAAGAGAAGTATCGGCTGGACTACGAATAGAGTGGTCCAGCCTTTCTTTTTTCGAAAAATGAAGCAGTGTCACGTTTTGTTGCCGCTCACCGCCATCCTCGGAATTTTTTGGAACGTGATAAAAAATTTCGGAGGATAAAACAAATGAACAAAAAAACATATACAGGATCAAAGATACAAAATCACTTTACAGCATATCTGATACAGTTTGTCCGTGGAAAACGACATGATTATCTGGAGAAGAAAATCCAGATGGCTGATGCAGAAGAACTGTTGGAGGATATTGGACAGATGGAGGCAAGAATTGTAATCGAAGAATTGCTGGAGAACCAAACGAGGGAGCAGCTTTTATTGCAGGAGGCACAGGGGAAATATCCAGAATGGAATAAGATGTCAGATGAAAGACTGATGAAAGCGCTTCATACGCTGCGGGATGAAGAACGGAAGCTGATTTACCAGCATGTGTTTGAAGAACGTACTTTTGAGGAAATGAGCAGGCTAAACGGGTTATCAGAGGAGCGATGCAAGGGTATTTATTATTATGCAATCCGGAAGATCCGCAAGGTGATGGGAGGTGAAAACTAATGAATTTTGAACGATTACTTTTAAAGGCAAAAGAAGGAAATGCAGATGCGGTACTGAAGATTTTAGAGATATATAAGCCGCTTTTAATTAAGAATGCGATTGTGAATGGCAGATTTGATGAAGATCTGTATCAGGAACTGGTAAGTACATTGCTTCAGTGTATCCAGAGATTCCAGATAATTGAGTAAGTTATCTTAAACAAAGGCTGCAATCACTCTCAGGGGAGTAACATCCTCTGGGAGTGATTGTTTTTTGAAGGGTGATATTGCCTCAGTTCGAAGCGGCAGACGGTGTTGATCTATTATGTTGCCTGATGCTTTAATGCTCTTTTGTTGTTGCCAGTTCTTTATGAAGATGTAGAGCCATAAACACAGTAACAATAGCAGAAATTACATCGGCAATCGGTTGTGCATATAGTATTCCATTTATGCCCCAGAATGATGGGAGCAACAGAATGATCGGAACAAAGCAAATACCTTGTCGGCAAGCCCCAAGAACGAATCCGGCGGTGCCTTTTCCAAGTGCAAGAAACAGAGAAGAATACACTGTGTAAAATCCAAATACGAAGAAGGAAAATCCATTTGCCATTAGCGATTTTTGACCTACAGAAATCATCTCTGTATTGCCTTCTGTAAATTGCGAAATAATCTGTGTGGAAAATAGGGCTATTGTCAATCCCACAACTACACAAAATATTGTTGACCATAAGATAGAAGTTTTAATTGCTTCCCTGAGCCGATCAAACTTTTTGGCACCATAGCTAAAGCCGGCAATTGGTTGGAAACCTTTTAAGAAGCCGAACACAACCAGAGTTCCCATTGAAGTGATTCTTGTAACAGCGCCCATTCCGGCGATAACAGCATCTCCATAGATATTAGCTTCCCGGTTTATGAATGCGATAGAAAGGCTTGTAAGAAGCTGGAAAGTCAATGTGGGTATACCGATTTTCAGAATTTCAGTTATGATCTGCTTAGAAGGACAAAATTCCTTAATGGAAAATGTAAAAGCGCTTTTTTTCTGTAATGCATAAATTAAATATACAAGAGTAGAAGCCATTTGAGAAATTGCTGTAGCGATTGCCGCACCAGCAACCCCCATGTCGAGAGTATAGATGAAAATAGGATCTAAACCAATATTCAATACAGCTCCTAATAATAATGCACACATAGTTGTTTTTGCGGCGCCTTCACTTGCAACGATATTGTTCATCGTTACATTAAATACATTGAAAATACATGAAATAACATAGATTCTTCCATAAGAAAGGGCGTATGGCATAATCGTGTCTGTTGCACCTAACATGGTTAAAATAGGTTTCAAAAAAATTGCAGTTCCGATAATAATAACTGCGCCAATACAAACACTGCTGTATAATGCAGTACTGGCGACTTTACTTGCAGCTTCCCTATCTCCTCGCCCTAAAAGTCTTGATAAGTAGGAGGCGGCACCATTGCCAAACATCAGACCTAAACCAACAACTACTTGTCCTAAAGGAAACGCAATGGAAATTGCACCCATTTGACTCTCGCCAAGTCCTCCTATGAAATAAGCATCCACCAAATTGTAGAGAGCGTTAATAAGCATACCAATCATTATCGGTATACCAAGAGCCATTAGTGCTTGGGGAACAGGTGCATTTCCTAATAAATCCATTTTGTTGTTATTCTTGTTCATTTCAAATACTCCTTTCAATTAAGAATATAAATTATAGTAGTATAAATTATAGTATACTACGTGAGAGAATACTACTATAATTTATAGTAGTTGTCAAGCGTGTATCCTGCAATTTCCTTGACAAGAGGTATAAAATCAAATACTATAAATTACAGTATATATAACCGTAAGTATTTTATAGCTTTCGTGGATATAGAAAGTGGGTGAACTATGGCTACAATAGATTTAATTGTGTTAGGAATATTGAAAAAGGAACCGATGGGAGCCTATGATATTCAAAAATTAGTGGAATATCGTAATATATCAAAATGGGTAAAAATCAGTACACCATCCATTTACAAAAAAGCAATTCAGTTGGAGGAAAAAGGCTTCATTAAAGGAGAAATTGTGAAAGAAGGTAAGATGCCTGAAAAAGCAGTTTATTCATTAACAGATGAAGGCGAAAAAGAATTTGTAAAGCTTATGATGGAAACAGCCTCTAAACCCATTCACTTTTTTTTAGATTTTAATGCAGTAATTGTAAATTTGGATAAGTTACCGCCTGAAAGTCAACAATCATGTATTGCCAGTATTGAGGAAAATATTGAAATATTAAAAACTTATCTGGAGGAAAATCTTCGAGAGAAAGAGAATGATCCGGAAATCCCTAAGACTGGTATGGCAGTATTGCAACAGCAGATAGTTTTGGCGGATGCTATTGAAAAATGGATTATTTCTCTAAAAAAAGACTTTTGATGAAGAAGTCACTAGCTGATTTCTTATTAGGTCTGCAGGATTGGGAAGAAACAGGGATGGATGCCGACCTATGTTCCGGCTTTGTAGCCAGAACATAGAAATTTTCTTAGTGGGGAATCTCCCTCAAACCCGGTGCTCCTTATATCCTGCAGATTAAACTTCAAATTTATACCCATATCCAACTACTGTTTTTATGTAATTCTTGTCGCTGGAATACTTTTTTATCTTCTTGCGTATTTGAAAAATAGTGTTTTCCACGGCGTGGAAATAACCATTTGCTTTTTCATGCCAAACTGCTTCATAAATCTGTTGTTTAGTAAAAGCCATCCCTGGATTAGAATATAGCATATAAAGTACATCAAATTCTTTTACAGAAAAGTTAATGTCTTTTCGTACTATTAAGCCGTAGGTCGTAAAGGTCTGCGACTTTAACTTTACCCGGAAAGGAGCTGCCACATATATAGGCAGTGCTGTAATTTTAACAGTAACGGTCACCAATCTATGGGGATGGCTTGTATATCCGGCTGAAATGCTAAAAAATCAGTGGTTCTTATTTATCACTTCACTCTGCCCCGGTAATTATGTGTTTGCCGTTTCTGGCTCTTGCAGCTATTGCGATTCTACTGGTCTATTACCAGACTATTTGCAGGTAAAGCATTGCTCTGGTTTTGAATTTGAGTTTTGGCAGTCTAATAATAGCATTTTAGATTAGCTGTGATAAGGTGAAACAGATTAGGAGGAAAGTAAATTGCATTACAAAGACAAAAACCTACAGATAGATATTCGCTGTCATACTGTTTTTATGAATGATCAAAAGATTGAATTGAGTCTGAAAGAATTTACGGTACTAAAATATCTAACAGAACATCCTGGCTGGGTATTCTCTCACGAGGAGATTTATCGTAATGTCTGGAAGGAAGAACCGATTGACTGTGCTAATGCGGTTATGTGCTGCATTAGCCAGCTTCGTAAAAAGTTAAAAGTAGATTCACGGAACTGGAATTACATCCGCACCGTCCGAGGTGTGGGCTATAAGTTTCAACCACTCTCAGGGGAGTAACATCCTCTGGGAGTTTTTTGTCATATTTGTTGCACTTTTCGGCTCTGGTACGTACAGAAATAGAAAAGAAACATATCCCAAAATGTATACATTTTAGAAGTACGTTCCGGAAAGAGGGATTATATTTCAAAAAGGTTACACACACAGTTTTGAAATATACCAATAAAAGTGTGGATATTTTGGGACATGGAAAGGAGAAATGTGGATGCAGATATATGGATATCACCGTACCAGTACAAAGGAGCAGCATCTTGACCGTGGCATACAGGAAATTGAGCGGTACTGTAACGAGCATGAGATGGCACTTACGAATATTTTTACGGATCAGGAGACAGGGAAGAATTTTAATCGTCCGAGATATACCGTTTTAGTGGAGGATGTCCTGCGGCCGGGAGATATTTTGATTGTTACAGAATTGGACAGACTGGGAAGAAACAAGTATGACACCATGCAACAGATCCAGCGGATTAAGAACATGGGAGTGCGGCTTATGGTTCTGGAACTGCCGACTACGCTTATGGATTTATCTGTGATGGATAATGCGATGGCAAGGATGATGCTGGAAACAATCAATAACATGATGCTGGAGCTTTATGCTTCTATGGCGCAGGCAGAGCTGGAGAAAAAGGAGAAGCGACAGCGGGAAGGGATAGAAGCGAAGAAATTGCGGGGCGAATGGGATGATTATGGAAGACCAAGTGTGATGAAGCAGGAAACTTTTGATGAGAACTTTCAAAGCGTAGTTTCTGGAGAAACGACACCTACACAGCTTCGTAAAAATTTGGGAATGACGCACTCAACTTTTTATCGCTATCGAAAAACTTTTTATGAAAAATACCCGGAACTTTCAAATTCTGCAAATTAAAGTCCTATTACTTATATAGACCAAAGAATTTCAGGAGGAAAGAAATATGAGTGAAAAGAGAATAGGTACTTTAATTTATGATCCATCAATGGGAAGATTTGATATCCGGTTTGGGATTGAATCTTATTATGGAGGTCTTCATTGCGGAGAATGTTTTGATGTGAAGGTAAAGGATGCATGGATTCCGGTTCGGATTGAAATGGATGAAGACTGGTATCTGGTAGGGCTTCCTAAGACGAGTCTCAGTGGACTGACGGTTCGAATGTAGGAGGAGCATATGATGGAAGCTAAAAAGAAATATGAAAAGCCGGCATTCCGATTGGTGACAGATTTGGGGAGTATTTTGGAATGTCTGTATGAGGTATATGGAACGGATGGAACGATGTTGATTGCTGGGAACAAGTTATCGGATACGGTAATCTATCCGTTTATCCGCATGATTAAAAAGAAATGCAAAGCAGTGGATGCGGAAAAGCTGAATCTGATGCTCTGGAAGATTTATATGGTAAGTTCGAGAAAAGAAGAATTTGTGACGGCTGCTAAGAAAGAGCTGCAGCCTTATTTGACCAAGAAAGATGAAAAACAGATTGACACCACATATGACACCACATATACTATAGATAGGAGGCATTAAAGATGTCGAAATGGGATAAACTATTGACAAGAATTTGCTCATTATCGAAAGACCTTCGTTTTGATGAACTAAGAAAAGTATTAGAAAGTTATGGATATGAGATAAATGCTCCGAGAAGTGGGAGCAGCCATTATACATTCCGTAAAGCGGGATGCCAGCCGATAACAATACCGAAACACGAACCAATCAAGAAAATTTATGTTGAAATGGTAAAGCAGATTGTAGAAAGTGAGGCGAAAAACGATGAAGACACTGAATGATTATTTGGCAATGTCCTATCGCATGGAAATTGTGGAAGATAAGGATGAAGGTGGATTTGTGGTTTCTTATCCGGAACTGCCGGGATGCATCACCTGTGGAGAGACGATAGAAAGGGCAGTTGAAAATGCAGCGGATGCAAAAAAAGCATGGTTAGAAGCTGCACTGGAAGAAGGGATTGAGATTCACGAACCGGGAAGCCTGGAAGAGTATTCGGGACAGTTTAAAATAAGGATGCCACGCAGCTTACACCGGGATCTGGCGGAACACTCAAAAAAAGAAGGCATCAGTATGAATCAATACTGTATATATCTTCTTTCAAAGAATGATGCGCTGTTAGTAAAATAAATATACAAGAATATAGATGAAAAGAGCCGTCCGGATGGGCGGCTCGAAGTATTCTTTCTTTGATTAAAAATGATATTGTTCTAGCAGATAGATAGGAAGTGTTTGTACGTTTCCAACGGTTCCGCCTTTGGTATCACCTTTCAGATATAGTAGTTTATTGGCCTTCCCCTGTTCCAATGCCTTCAAGGCAGTAGATGCAGTTCCCTTACCGGCTTTAACTTCAATCAGATAGCGGATGTGAGTTTTCAATGTCTGAGCTACAAAATCAATTTCACCACCTTTATAAGTAGCAAAAGCCGGTGTCTCAAAGATAATTTCTTCCGGGAATTCCTGGCGTTTGGACAAGTTAATGTAAACATAGTTTTCGTTCAATGAGCCATCCATAGTTGATACAGTAGCACCAGTTCTGGAGAGATAATAATATGCAACTCCAAGATCCATGAAGAAGCAGCGGCTTCCCGGTTTGAAATTCAAGATGTCCAGTTCTGTGATTTTGCCACAGAAACCGATGATTCCAGAATGGTAAAGCCAGTTGATAGCACGATAGCAGGTTGCTTTAGAAAGATTACTGGAGTAATTCTTTGTAACGAGCTTTTGCAGTTCTTCACTTATACTGTCCTCATCTAATCCTTTCTTTTCACGAAGCAGAATACGGCAGATGCTTAAAAAGATGTTGGTAAAAACACTAATATCTGTGATGTCATCAAAGTACCGCATAGATTCGTTTAAGAAAATGCGGATGATTCTAACAAGCTCTTTTTGAGCTGCTTCCACGTCTTTTGTGTTAAGGTATGTTTCCACAACCTTTGGATAGCCGCCAATCTGTCTATAGATGTCGTAAACATTCTTTAATTCGTCATATAGTTCCGGTACGGTGTCATCTGCATGATCCAGTGGAAGTGATAGATACTTCTGAAAAAGCTGGTCATCCAATGCTTCCAAAAACTCTTTAAAGGAAAGGGTATAAATACGGATACTGGTAATATCTCCACTGGAGAATTTGAATTCCGGTTCCAGTACACGTCCCAGATAACTTCCAGTTACAATGAAATGCGCTTGAAAATAGCGGGTAAATTCTCGGATACGGTTGAATATCTCTGAGGATTCCTGAATTTCATCAATAATGATGACTGTATCGTTGGTATCTTCAAAATCCGGATCGAAGAGTTTAAAAGCATCGTGAAGCGGCTGCTCCGGTCGTTTTGTACCGGGAGTCCAGTCTGTGGCTTTTTTGTAACATTCCATAAATTGTTTGCCGGACAAATCAAACAGGTTAATGTAGATCTTGTGCCTGAAGTTCTCATCCGCAAATTTATTGATAATATATGTTTTTCCGACCTGTCTGGCACCATTCACTTCCAAGGTGCTGTGGACGGTATCGTTTTTCCAATCCAGAAGCTGATCGTAAACTTTTCTTTTCAGATACATGGGAAATGCTCCTTTCTTTCAACTGTTCCTATTATATCAAAATATGAATGGATAATATAGAGGGTAATTTCTGATAAATGATGAATTGTCTAGTCTGAGCAGTTCTTCACGGGTATTCCGGTTTCTGTCATTACTTTTTCGTACTGAAGAAGCTGTTCCCAGGTCAGCCATTCCGGTTTCTGATCTGTGGGAAAACCATTCCATAATTCTTTCATACGGGCAATATGGTTTTGAACGCTATGATTGCATAGGATAGACGGACTGCGATTTCCGTAGCCCAGATAGTATTCACAGTCAGACTGTAATTTACTTAACATCCGGTACTCGAATTCATAGGAACTTCTTTGATACGGAGCCGGATGAAATGTGTACTCCTGCTGTATGGGATGGGAAGGTTCTCCATCAATATGGTTAAAAGATAAAGAATAAAGATTCGGTTCAGGCTCTTTGCCAAGGTCAATATCCTTCCACAACTTTCCGAATTGGTCCTTATATACCGGACAGGAAAAATCATCCATGCCAGTATACTCAAGCACTAATTTTGTTTTTGCATTTTCATTCATTCTATTAGACCATCCTTTCCTTTATTGCAGACATTGAGGTATATTATTGGGCGCTGTTTCTGCATTCCACTGCAGCTTCGCACGTACATCCATCAGGATGATTCCTAACTGGTTTTCTCCGCAGTTATTGACTTTGCCCCAGAAATAGTCACCCCAGTTGTTTCCTTCAATAAGTGTGGACTCTCCGGTTGCAAGAAGTTTATCCCGGAGTTCCGGGTTCTGCATGAATTTGCACATGCAGATTTCATACATGAGCCGGACTTTCACTTTTTCCCAGTCCGGGCGTAATGTAAGATCTCTGCCGAGTTTCTTTGCATCAGAAGGATTATGCATCCGAAAAATACAGAATTTGCGTTGCTCTCTCGCAGAGAGTGTTTTCTGCGCTTGAAAAGCAGCTTCATTATTTGCATAGGTTTGTCCCATGTAAGAGACCGGTGCCGGATAGAAATTGCTTAGAAAAGCATAATCTCCCCGAAATTCATTGATCTGTGTAGGTATGCGCTTGCTTGTATTTGTTTGATTCATTATAAATTCCTCCTTTGTAAAAGAGGTGCGGCCTTTCAGCCACACCTCAAAATAATTCTCATCTATTGCAGAGATGGTTATGCAATCATCTCCAAAAATTCAGCTTCTGTAAGAATTGGAATACCAAGGCTCTGGGCTTTTGCCAGTTTGCTGCCGGCTTTTTCCCCGCAGATCAGGTAATCGGTTTTCTTTGTTACAGAGCTGCCAGGTTTGGCACCAAGCTCCAGAATCTTATCGTTGATACCGTCTCTGGTAAAATGCTCCAGTTTCCCTGTTGCTACGATGGTACATCCTGTAAATTTGTTTTCTTTTGTCATAATGGTCTCTTCCTTTCTTTGTTCAAATGTGAATTCGTTCTGTAAGTTTTTCCATAAATCAAGATTTGCTTCATCTGCAAACCAGGAATGGATGTTGTGATTTAAGATTTCGCCAAAATCCTCTAACTGAGTGAAGTCGTAATCTCCGACAGCCGCCTGTTCAAATGCAGTTAAATTTCCGGAAAATACGGTGTCCAGAATCCGGCTTTTGGTTCTGCCGATCATAGGAATATCCATGGAAACCAGATAGCGGACAAAGCTGGTCCTCCGGCTGGCGTTGATGGATTCCCACAAGCGGTCGAAAGATTTCTCACCATATCCGTCCAGTGCCACAATATCTTCCCGGTGTTCCTCCAGATGATAGATGTCCTGAAAAGAGTGCAGATAGCCCAGATTCAGGAATTTTTCTAAAGTGGCTTCTGACAGTCCTTCGATGTTCATTGCCTTCTTGCTGGCAAAATGGACAAACCTTCTTGTGATCTGGCTGTCGCACTGCGGATTATCACAATGCAGAGTTTCTACGGTGCGACCGTCGCTGGTCTTACGGCTGTAGGTTCTGGTTTTGGAACCACAGCAAGGGCAGACCGGAGGCGTGATGTCGGTATACCTTCCACGATCCAGATTATCCTCTATATGTGGGATGATCATGTTTCGTTTGGAAACAAGAATCCGGCATCCGGGTACAAGCTCCAGATTTTTGATAAAGGTCAGATTATGAAGGGAAGCTCTGGAAACATCACAGCCGTCAATCTCCACGGTATCGAAGATGCCGACCGGAGCAATCTCTCCGAATCTGGTCGGTGTCCATTCAATTTCACGCAAGAAAGTTTCGTAGGTATCATCCTCAAACTTATAGGCGAGGCCGTCCTTATAGTGGTGTCCGGTTTTTCCGCAGCTTTTGGAGTAGCTGAGACTGTCAAAAATCATGACAATGCCATCGATAGGAAGATGTAAATTTGCTGCTGTGGATACCAATTCCTGAATGAATTTCTCCGCATATTCTTTTGAAAGTCCGGTTCCTGAAATTGAGAAAAACGGGCAGTAACCAAAGCCCAGGTGTGTTAAACCTTCTAATTTGCAGGCTCTGCTGTCCGGGAAGGGAACATCCTCCATTCCTTCTAATACATTGAACGGAAGAAAGCGAACACAACGTCCGATACAGTTCTTCGGATCAAGACTTCGTACTGATCCGGAAGCAAAATTACGTCCGTTTTTATAAGGTTTTCCATTTCCATCACGCAGAGTATCTTTCAGACGTTCAAAATCATTGGTTGGTATAAAAGACTCACCGGTAATGACCAGACGTTCTTTGTGTGGAATGGTAAGCGGTACATTTAAAAATGCCGGGATATTGTGTGTAATATCTTCCCCCACTTCACCATCTCCACGGGTAGAAGCCTGAATCAGTCTGCCATCTTCGTAAATGAGTTTGGTAGTCAAACCGTCCAGTTTCAGCATAAAGAGAACTTCCTGTCCTTTCATGAAATCTAAAAGCTCTGAAATCAGTTTTGTTTTCTCAAGCGAGAGCAGTGGAATCGGATGGGTGACTTTGGCAAGTTCACTGACCGGATAATATCCAACCGTCTGTGTCGGAGAATTTGACAGGATGAAACCAGTCTGTTCCTCCAGTTCCTTCAGTTCGTCAAAGAGTCGGTCATACTCGGCATCAGATACCAGAGGGGCATCCTGATTGTAGTAGGCATGACGGTATTCATTGAGTTGTTTTACAAGATTCTTAATTCTTTTGACTGACATAGAGTCTCCTTTCTTTTGTGGCGTGCCAGTTCCGGAATCATTTGTTTCCGTAATCCTCCTTTCCCTGCGTTCAGGCATAAAAAAGAGAATGACGCTTATGTTCATTCTCAAAATAGATGCAGTTTCCTGCAAAATAAAAAAAGCCAGAAGTCCCTGCTGCTTGTTGGGCATAGGAAAACTCCTGACTACGTTTCAAACCTAAACTGCGTGTGATAAATCCTTTCCGGATTGACACAAATAATTGATATAAGAACAGTATAACACTAGATGTAGTATATGTCAAATGAAATAGATTCCTCAATGAAGCTTTTGCCTTATGTTGATGACAAATTTGTCGGCTACAGGAATAAAAGCGTTCAGGATTTCAGATTTGCCCTAAGCGAAGGAATTCGTAGCCAGGTATTTTTTGCCACTTTCGTGGAGAAAGTCGAAAACCAGATAAAATCAATCTCTGTCATAAATGCCTCTAAACTGTTTTTACATCGTAGTGGTTATGCAAGTTCTAAATTTAAAAATAATTTTCACGAATAACTAACTTTTCTATATGCTGAATTGTCATAAAATATAGATTATTAAATTTGAAAGCAGATTGAAGGTGATAAACATGAGAAGTTATAAACGGTATACCAGGCGAAAGAGACTTTTGAAGCAAATCGCTGTGGTTGCTTTATCTCCTAATCGGGTATTCACGAAAGAACAGATCTATCAGCATATCTATGAGGAAGCGGAGTCAGAAGTGAATAACCGAATTTACGGTCTGATTAAGAACTTGAGAAAGAAAATAGAAGAAAATCCGGAAACACCGCACTACATAGAAACGATACGTGGTGTTGGTTATCGCTTTCGGGCATAAAAGGAGCCGTCCGGCAATGGGCGGCTCGAAGTGTTTCTCTTGTTGTTTATTTATTGTTTTTTTCGTTGTATACTGATAAAACGAGGTGATAAAAGTGGCATATAGAATTTTGATCGTGGATGATGACATCGAATTATTAAAGATGTTAAAGAACTATTTTGAAATCAAACGATATGATGTAATGATGGCAGAAGATGGCACAGATGCTTTGGAAAAAATCCATAAGAAACCGGATATTATCTTGCTGGACATCAATATGCCTAAAATAGACGGATTAGAAGTATGCAGACGTATCCGGGGCAAAGTAACTTGTCCCATTATCTTCCTGACGGCAAAAGTGGAGGAGCAGGACAGGGTAAACGGGCTTTTATCCGGTGGGGATGACTATATACTGAAGCCGTTTAGTCTGAAAGAACTGGATGCTCGTATTATTGCACATTTGAAGCGTGAGGAGCGTCATAAAGGGAAGTCTGAATACAGATTCCACGGAGACCTCAGTATTGATTATGGAGCAAAGAGGGTTCAGATCGGTGAAAATGATTTGGAGCTTACGAAGCTGGAATATGCAATCATTGAGTTTTTGTCCATGAATCCAGGACAGGTTTTTGACAGGGAGCGGATATACGAAAAGGTGTGTGGTTATGATGCGGAAGGTGACAGCCGTGTTGTTACGGAACTGATCCGGAGAGTGAGAAAGAAACTGGCGGAATATACGCAGACAGAATACATTGAGACAGTATGGGGGATGGGGTATCGATGGAAAAGATAAGAAATTTATCCTTGAAAAAGACAATGGTTTTATATACGATACTCAGCTTGATTGTCACTTTTTTTCTTTCTGTGTCAATTATTGAGATTGCCGGGCAGATACAGGAGGAGGTCTGGTGGAAGTACGTGGATCAGGACGAGTATTATCAGGCAATGAATGACCGCAATGAAAATTTTGAGGTAGTGGTACCGAGACCGAATCAGAGTAAAATGAGCAGAATGGACTGGCATATTTCAGAAACCTGTGATTTCCTTCAGACGTACGGAGTATTGCTTTTTTCTTTTGCCGGATGTGGAATTGCGGTCAGCCTGTTTTACAAAAATAAATTAAAGAGACCGATTCAGGAACTGAAGATGGCATCACAGATGATTGCGGAGGAAGATCTGGATTTTCATATGGCTTATGAGAACGAGGACGAGATGGGGATGCTGTGCAGGGAATTTGAAAGGATGCGTGGGCAGTTGGAAGAAAATAACCGTAGACTTTGGCAGATGATCGAAGATGAGCGGGTACTGCGTGCAGCGATTGCCCATGATATCCGCTCGCCGCTTGCAATCATGCGGGGATATCAGGAAATGCTTTTGGAATTTGTTCCGGAAGATATGCTTGATCAAGAGAAAATGATGGAGATGTTAAGGGGCGGTATGCTTCAGATTGAACGGATGAACCATTTTATTGATAGTATGAGGAAGATGACGAAATTGGAAGAACGGGAATTAAACTGTTCCGTGGTAGATATCCGGCAGTTGATAAACCAGATAGAAGCTCTGGCAGAAGTCGTGGTGGAAAAATCAGAAAAGAATTTTACAGTGACGACAGTGAGAGAATCTGAAATACTGACTGCGGATGAGGAAATCATCATGGAAGTAGCGGATAATCTGTTGGCTAACGCATTCCGCTATGCCAATCAGGAAGTTAGGCTGAAGCTGACAGTGACACCCCAATATCTGAAAATGAGTATCAGGGATGACGGAATTGGATTTCAGGAAAATATCGACAGGGTGACACAGGCGTTTTATCATGAGAATCCACAGGATGACTTAAAGCATTTTGGAATGGGTATGTATATCAGCCGTATCTACTGCGAACGGCATGGTGGGAAACTGCTGATAAAAAATGTAGCAGATGGCGGTGCGGAAGTTGAGGCAGTGTTTAAAAATTATGTATTAGAAGAACAACAGCAGAAATAAATGGCTGTTGTTTTTTTGTTGTGATTTGTAGGCTATGCTGTTTGTAGAAAAAAGAAAGGCGGGATGACTTATGAAAGCAATCATAAAAAGGAATCTGAAAAATTATCTTAAAAATCCGATATTCTGGATCGGTTTGATTGTTGTTTTAATCAGTATGTACCAGACACTTGCACCCTATCTGTCCATTCATTACGTGAAGTCGGATGAAACCTTCAGGAAGGTAAAAATGGCCTCCGATGGGGATGTTATGGAGGGATGTATTCCGGCAACACCGGATAAGGAGAGAGAACTGTGGGAGAAAGAGATTGTAAAGATACTTCAGGACACAGAGAATGGGTTTGGCATGTCGGAAGTAGAGGCGGAGGCAGTGATATCTGAGATGAAACAGATGAAGATTACGGAGGCGTGTCAGTATCTGAAAACGGAATACCACTTTAATGGTGCCAATTATGTGTATGAGGACGTTTCATGGTATCAGGGAAGCCCGGAGGAAGTCAACCGGTATATCAGAGAAAATCTTGAGAAACATCCATTCTCCTATTATTTCGGAAGAAAATTTACAGATTTTGCAAGCCTGCATATGGCATTCTTTGCAACGGTTCTGCTGGCGTTTTTATTTTTCCAGGATATGAGGAAAAATACTTATGAATTGCTGCACACCAAACCGATGACGGCTTTTCAATATATTGCCGGGAAAATAAGCAGTGGATTTCTCATTATGACGGCGGCACTGGTCATTATGAATATCGTATTTATCATTTTGTGTTACGCCACGGCAGTAAAATCAGGATTTGCTATGAACATACTGGATTTTGTTCAGAATTCGATCCTGTATGTCCTGCCGAACATCCTGATGATCTGCTGTGTGTATGCGGTTACAGCGCTGCTGTTTAAGAATCCGCTTCCAGCGGTTCCGGCGCTGGTTCTTTATATCATTTATTCTAATATGCTGACATGGGATAGCAAAGGACAGTGTCATGCAAGACCATTCTCTATTATGGTTCGATTTCCGGGGAATTTTTTTGAAACGGAATTGCCACATCAGGTATATCTCAATCAACTGCTTCTTGTGGCAGCATCCATACTGCTCATGTTTATAGCGGTGTGGATGTGGAAAAGGAGGAGAGTATATTGAAGAAAGAAGTAAAAATATGTATGCCATATTATAAAATTGCATATTCAATCGCTTTTGTTGTGATATTGAGTGCAATCCAGCCTGTTGTATATGCGAATGAAATCGGGCAGGCAGTAGAAAGAGCTGTTTCGCTTCTGGCAGTCGTTTTCTGTGCAGATACTTATCTGGTGGAAGTGCAGAGCAAACGCTCGGAAGTATTCTGCCTTTATAATCTAAAAAAGCAGGCAGGGGTAGTTTATAAAAGACTATTTGTGCAGGTAGCTTATCTGATTGGAATCAGTTTGTTGGCATATGGACTCTTTTATTGGCAGAAACCGGTGAATCTGACAGAAGAATTAGATGGCGGTGCCTTGTTTGGAATTTATTGTATTGCGATTCCCGGAACTGTTTTGTTTTGGAGTGTGCTTTCCGTAACTGTCAGCAATCTGGTTCGAAACAGATGGATTGGTATGGGTGTCGTGCTGCTTTTCTGGTTTTTCTCTATTTCCGGAAAGGCAACTCAGTTTTTGAAAAACTGGGGACCATTTTCCTACGGAACTTGTGATTTCGGTAAGCTGACAGAGTGGAGATGGCTTGGCGGGAAGGTGCTGTGCGTGGTATTTGCGGGGATGATGCTTGCATTTGTTCCTAAGATATTAAAGAAGAGAGGGTAAGATTATGAGTATAAGAATAGACGATTTAACAGTAACATTTAAAAATGGAGTGACAGCGGTAGATCATGTGGATCTGGAAATCCCACATGGGATATTTGGTCTGTTAGGTGAAAATGGTGCAGGAAAAACAACGTTGATGCGGGTGCTTACAACGGTGCTTGCACCCACAAGTGGAAAAGTTCTGTTAGATGGTACGCTATATTGCGAAGCAAATTACGAAAAGATACAGAAAAAGATTGGGTATCTGCCACAGGAAATTGATCTGTATCCGTCTTTGACTGTTCGAGAATGTCTGGAGTATATGGGAGATCTGGCTGGAATTGAGAAAAGAGAAAGCAAGAAAAGGATTGATTACTATCTGGAGAAGACCAGTCTTGCAGACCATCAGAAAAAGAAAATGCGGCAGCTTTCAGGTGGAATGAAGCGAAGAGTTGGATTAGTGCAGGCATTACTCCATGAGCCGGATTTTTTAATTGTGGATGAACCAACAACAGGGCTCGATCCGGAGGAACGCATCCGTATCCGTAATTTACTGGTAGATTTTGCAGAAGAACGCACCGTATTATTTTCAACGCATGTGGTGGAGGATCTGATGGCAACCTGTAATCAGCTTGCGGTTATGAAAAAAGGTAGATTCCTTTATACAGGAACAATGAGGGAATTATTGAATAAGGCAAGAGGGCATGTATGGGAATGCTGTACAGAGGACGAAAGCCTTGCAAGAGAATTAGAAAGAAAATATCATATTTCCAGTAAGCAGTATACGGAGGAAGGAATTAGATTAAGACTGTTAGGGGAGAATATGCCGTCAGAAAGTGGATGTATAGCTTGTGACGTAACTTTGGAAGATGCATATATCTATGTAACCAATCGATAAACATTGTTAATGAGGAGTGAAAGCTAAATGCTAAGAAAAGCAGGTGATGTTATGGGAAAGTGATGATTCTTACCATTTCTGATTCCGAAGAGGGAATCCTGAATAAAATTAAATCAGTTCTAGCCTGCGAAAGTACGTTAGAAGTTATGGAGATTACAAATTCTGAAAAGTTGACATTCCAAGGTTTGGAAATAGACCAGCTTCAGCGGAGCGTAATCAAAGATGGTAAGGTTGTGGAACTTACCAGACATGAATATGACCTGCTTTTTTATCTGGCCTTATCCCCCAATCGGGTATTTACAAAAGAACAGATTTACCAGCATATTTATGAGGATGTGGAGTCAGAAGTGGATAACCGTGTCTATGGGTTAGTCAAGAATCTGAGAAAGAAAATAGAAGAAAATCCGGAAGAACCGCACTACATAGAAACGATACGTGGTGTAGGCTACCGTTTTCGGGCATAAAAAGAGCCGTCCGATTGGGCGGCTCGAAGTATTTAAACAGCAGTTTTCTTCACTGCCTGTTTATAGTTACCGGTAGCATCGTAATCTCCAGAGAGGAGCAGATTCTGGCGAAATTGCTCCAGTTTGATCTTGAAGCGTTTCCCATCCTCAACAGTCGTAAGCATGGTAAGAGCTTCTAGCATTCCCTGAATATATCCGGTTAGCAGGTAATATCTGCAGGGTTCTTCCGATGGTGAGATATTGGACAGGGTTTCTTCCAGATGTTCCTGACGTTCCCTGAGCCATGCATCCCAGACATCCAGTTCCAAATCAGTCATGGTGTTCCTCCTTTAAATCTGATGATAATCGTCTTTGGTGTGGAGGGGAGAAGTTTCATGCACAAGCATTTTTCTGCTCCAGATCCAAATATGGATTTGTAAATTCAAAAATAATAAGTTCATCCGCATCGAACATGAGCTCCAACTCTTTTAGTGTAGCTGCTGGATATCCGCAATCTCTGAATCGTTCTAATACGTCTGTTTCCGTTTCAAATGGTTCACCGTCTTCCAGCTTTTCTCCGATTATTAAGCCACATGGAGTCAATAGGCTTTCTTCATATAAGCGGACACAATATCGGTCAGGGAAAAATAGGTGTGCTTCATCCGTGTTATAATAAATTCGTTCTCCAGGTTCTATGCTTTGCATCACAAAGGGAACATGATATGCAGCGGCTATCGCCTGATATGCTTCATAAAGTGGAGTCCATGCTGTCTCTAAAGAAAGTAGAATATACGTATCATTCCATTCCATGTAGCTGACATTTCCACGAAGAGATATTCCGGTGGAATCTATTTTCTTGTGGGAAAATAAATTGCCAATCCAGCATAAATCAGGATTCTGGTTCAGAATGATGTAGGTTTCCAGGTCCTCCCACAAGTCATATAGTCCTTCCGGATTTCCTTCTGTATAAAAGATCACATCATCACAGCAGATATTTGCCATTACACATCCACCTCCGTTCCAAAAGTTTCACCCATATTCTGGTTGGAAACCGTAAGGTTTACAGGGGATAAGGTGCCAGAGGCAAGCCATTGTTCGATTGCATCAATTACCTGCTCCAGCGTGTCGTTATAAGCCACATTGCAGTCTTCCAGTCGGAGAAACTGCAGGTATGCTTCATGAAGAAGGCTTGGATCATCACGCAGCGTTTCATATGGAAGGTTGCAGAGTCCGATTCTTTCCTCCAGACGTTCCATGGAGCGGCGGATGAAGTCGCAGGAAATAAATTGTTCCCGGTAGATGTTATAAGCAGCTTCAAGCTGGTCATAGGTCAAAATAAATGAGACTTTCTCGCAAGGATTAGATGGTTGTTCTTTCATGGTAAATTCCTCCATTCATACTATGATTGGCTGGTGGTACGGATTCTCTTTGTTCGGGAGTAAGATGTACCAGTAGTTTCCAGCGCAGGTCGATTTCTCGGTGAATCCAGGTATCATTTTCATAAACTTCATGTGTCAAAAAATTGTAAATTGTCGGTTCTTTTTCTATATCATCCAGATCTGCGACCAGACAAGTTGCCTGATTCACATAGGGCCAGAGTGCCTGTTCGACCATATGGCGTAGTTCCAGTATCAGAGGATATATCTGTCCTACATCATAGGTTTTGGACATGCAGGAGCTGATTTTCTTCAGCATCCCGGAAGTTTGTATCATCTGGTTGATGACGGTACATTGTTCCTCCACATCTGCATCCGGATTCAGGACCAGCCGGTGGAGCAGCACAGATTTTGCATAGGCAGAAGCGGTCAGGTTGATGTTTCTGACCAGTTCTTCATACGGCTGCTTATACTGTGTCTTCAGCACTTCCAGAGGCACATGTTCCCGGTTCTTCTTTAAGGTGGAGAGGAGCCCCGAAAGGCAGCTCTCCAGTTCTTCCATTCTTGTCAAGCACACATCGCCTCCAGCTCCATCGGAACACGGGTGTAGCTGAGACGGTAAATACTGTTGCAGGTCTCAAATACCACACCGTTTTCGGATACTTCCAGAATACTCTGCACCGGACTGGTAGCAAAGGTCTGGTTATAACTATAGATCCACGCCCGTTCTCCCAGATGGAGGGGCAGGGACAGGATTCCGGTGAGGACATATTCTTTCTTTTGGGTGGTGTGTAAGGTTATATTTGTATTCTTCATTGATTTCACGCTCCTTTCCTTACTTAATTTTGTTTGCAATTACGGCAGCGACCAGTTTAGCGCATCCCAATTCCATCTCGGATAAATGCTGTCCGGTTCTGGAACAGAGAAGAAGTGCCAGCGGCTCTCTGTCTTCCCTTAAAATCGGGAAAAAAGCACAAACCGGTTGACGGGTGTTGGATACCGGGTAGACAGGGCAGTTCTCAGCAGAGATCAGTTCCTGGCCGTCCGCAACCAATTCGGCGAGTTCTTCTGTAACGGGAGTGCCTTCCGGAAGATAGATGCCCGCAGATACGAGTATGTGAGCCTCACTGCAAATTGCGATACCACAGTGGATGACACTGTAGAGGACGGAAAGATAGGAAGCCATTTCCTCTTTTCCGTTTAAGTGGGTAGGGCATTTGCGTAAAAGCAGCTCCATTCCCACATTTTCCAGTTCCAGTGCATCTCCGTCTGAGAGCTTCATTTGTTTCCGGATTTCTGCAGGGATGACGATACGCCCCTGAGAGTCCATGGTCCGGATGAGTGCAATATTCATAACTAAAGTCTCCTTTCTTAAAAAGAGGAGAAGCAGTAAAGTACCGCTTCTCTTCTGAAAATTTAGGCAGCGTAAGGCGGAGCCTGTGCTGTCTGTTGCATTTGACTGTTCTGCTGGTCTGCCAGCATCCGTTTTCCGTTATTGATCAGTGATGCAGCAATCACCGTTTCCCAGTTGGAAATATAGGAATCCGTCCGCTTCAGAAGCGTGAACAGATCCATGTCGGTAAGCTGGATGGCTGTCGTCTTTTCGGACTGGAAGCTGCGTGGCTGCATGTAGGAACCACCGTTCTTATTCTGTGCTTTGATGCCTTTCCCATTTACAATCTGGATTTTCCATGGGCTTTTCATAGGCTGCCCTTTGGAATCATAGGGATGTCTGGAGATATAAAACATCTGGGCTGTGGAATAACCGTTCTGATCGGGATTGCCGTAGATCTTGCTCTGGCTCCATTCAAATTCCTGAAAACCGGAAGTGATCCGGGTTAAGAGGAACTGGATCTGTTCCGGTGCCAGGTTGAAACGGGTGATGATATTCCGGTCTCCGGTACCGTTGGAATAATCCTGAATGGTGATGCAGATTAAAGAATGTACTTTATGCCCGTTTTCCTGATATTCCCCTTTGGCATGTAGCTGTGCATAGTTGCCGAGTGGTGCGTAGCGGAGCCGGTCATAAAAGGCAATGAGTGCCCGGTCATTCTGGATCTTGCAGATCTGGTCGGTAATCCGGTTTTGATAAGTTTCATTCATGAGTATTCACCTTCCTTTATTTGAGATGCTGTTTGACAAGCTGTGCCATATTCTTTGGAAGCTCTTCCAGTTTCGTGATATCCAGGAATCCGTCCTTGTAAATCCTGCGGATATTTTCCTTATCGTCACCAATGGCAGCCGCAAACAGGATGACATCCCGTTTTTCGTATTCTTTCTTGATGCCCCGCAGATCTGCCTCTGCTTCCGTTCCGCTGTAGCCGTAATCGGCTGGCTGACCGTCAGAAATCAGGATCAGCAGCTTCTGAAGCTCCGGGCGTGTGCACAAATGCTCTGCTACGAAGCGGAGAGCTGCGCCGTCCCGGTTCCCGTTGCGGTCGCACATATCCATCAGCCGGTAACAGTCCTCATTGTCCACAGAATCAAATTCTGCATAGGAGTAAAGAGCAACGCCGCCTGCATCCGTGGAATGCCCGTAAATGGTGATAGGGATACCGAGGCTTTTACAGAAATCATAAAGGACAATGGCAGTCTTTCTTGCATGTGTCATCCGGTCACCCCAACCCATCGAACCACTCTCGTCAATCAGGAGGGCAACAGCCAGACGTTTTTCCTCTCCTGGAAGTCTGGTTCTGGTAAAGATGGTTCCGTCTGTCTTATAGAGAGCATGGGAGTCCAGACGTTTTCCAAACAGGAGATTCTTCTGCTTTCCGCCTTGCTGTTCTTCTTTCAAAAGCGGCAGGATGGTGCTTTGCAGCTTTTTGGAAGCCCGCAGGAGCGGGGGAGCAACTGTCTGGTATTCATTCTTCAGGTAATCGGAAACACTGGTCAGGCGATGGATGGTAACATGGATGCCTGCATGGGCATTGCCGTAATGAATATCATTGGCTGTTTTCTGCAGTTCCTCGGTCAGTTCCGTCTGACAGTCTTCCTGCACCTTTTCTGCAGCCACATCGTTCAAGATCCGGAACAGATCCTCTGCAGCATGCTCATAGCCGCTGCCCTGATACTGACTGACATAAGTGACGCCGGGGTTGTTTTCATCCAGAATGGTATTGGTCTTTGTAAGAGCGATGCGCCCGCCTTCTTCCGAAAGCACCTGTTTGGCTTCCTCTATAGCATCCTCTTTGGTACGTGGACCGGAAGGAGCATTGCCCTCATCATTCCCGCTTCCTTTTGGGGAAGCTGGTTTGATATTCTTTGGAATGGCACCGCTTTTTCCGGTCGGAAGAGGAGCGCCGCTGCTGACTTCATCCCCTAGAAGATCTTCCAGAGCATCGGCAGCGGAATCCTCGCCATGCATTTCCAATTCCTCCCGTGTTTTTTCGATGAGCGGCTGGATATAGTTCCAGGTCAGGGCTAAGAGCGCATTGGAAACCAGCATCCGGTCAGTGCCTTTTTCCGATTCCATTGCCGTATCCAGAAGATCGGTACAATCGGAAATGGTATCCAGATAATCCCCCTGATAGCCGGTGGGATTGTTGATGTTTCCGGTCCGGCAATAGGAAAGGATCAGGTTGGCAATGATGGAAAATGGCTGGTATTCTTTGTCAATTTGTTCCTGTATGGAAGGAATCTGTTCGGACATACGCAGGTTATTGAGTTCAATCCCCTGTCGGAAGGTGCCGTGGAATTCCTCACACATACGGTCTTCAATATGGATGTCTTCCAGAATGTTTTGAAAAGTTGCGGCGCATCGTGCCAGTGTCAGGCATCCGGCTTTGTCCTTTTCTTCTAACACTTCTTTGATCTCCTCCAGTGCTGTCTGATAAGCTGGAAGGGATAGCTCCGGCTCCTTCGGATAGAAGGAACCGTTTTCCAGACTCCTCAGATGAACAGCGTGGGCTGTGAAATCAGAATAGAGTAAGTGCCCCACTTCATGCCCGGTGAGCCCTGTCAGGCTCTGGGAACGTAAGAAACGGGTGGGGAAAGACTGGGTGATCGGGTTCGCTGCGTTGAGATGTACCTTATAATTGTCGGTATATGCAACGCCTGCCTGTTCGGAAATGTCCCAGTCCAGCAGTACCTGCAGTCCATACCGGTAACGTCCGGTAACGGCTCTGGCAAGGGAGGTCTGGTACTTCTGATAGGCAGCGGAGAGGAATAACTCCTCATCCGCAATGGAATCCTCTTTTGCCCGGATTAGTTTCTTTAAATTTCTTTGGCTGTGATTCACGTGATATTCTTCCTTTCTTTTCTTAGATTTTTTGTCAGCAGTTCCTCCATCGTGCAGCCGTAATACACAGCAAGGCGAAGGACGGCATAAGCCATCGGGGAGGAGTTTGCATTTTCATAATTCATAATGGTTTTCGGGGGAAGATTTAAGATTCTGGCAACTGCCTTTTGTGATAACTTCGGTGTTTTGGCTTGCCGGAGATAAGACAGATTATCTGCCAGATGCTTTCGGATCTGGGCTTCTGTGAGTGCTGCTTTTCTCATAGGCGTGTCCTACGCAGCAAGCACAGTATCCAGACAGCTTTCTTCCACTTCCGTACGGTTCTCAGCATCGGCAGAGGCAGAGGCAAGCACCGTGTAACGGGCCGCTTCCCGGATATCCCCGCAGACCATGTAGGACTGCACCCAGGAAATCAGCTCCCTCATGCCACAGCAGCCATCTGTAATGAGATTTTCCCGGCAGTAGACAGCCATGGATTTGACAATGCGTGTCATCAGACGTACCGTTTTTGCATCCTTGCATCCGGTAACAGCCATGGCACGTTCTACCTGTGTATCCTCATCCGGTTCATCCAGATCAATCACAAGGTTCATTCGGGAAATGACAGACTGGTTCATCTGTTTACAGCCTGCATAGTCATTGTTTGTGGTGATTACGATGGTCGTATCCGGATGACGGTGGATGGTTTCTCCGTTTGGAAGATATACGCTGTTACAGCGGTCTAAAAGGGAGTTAAGTCCAACCAGTACACCGGGATTAGCAATGACCGTAGGCTCCTGTATCTCAAGAATATACCCATAGCGGATGGCTTCGACTAGAGGCGTATCCACATACTGGAAGTTCTGTCCGGAGGTGTGTTCCTTATAATAGCTGTGCATTTCATCAAAAATCGTATCGATCAGCTTCTGGTAGGTGTCCTCGGCAGAAATTTCTTCATCATAGTTTCCGGTCAGCTTCTGATAGGCACCGGAGGGATCTAACTGGATTTCCTGAAAAGACGGGTACTGCCGCTGAAGCCGGGTGCGTTTTCCGTCCACATCCGGAAGAATCTGACCTAAAAGGTCGAATACCTCTGTATTTGCGGAACAGGTAATGCAGCGGTAAGGAAGGTGAAGTGCGGAAGCAATGGCTTTGGCTCCTTCGGTCTTTCCGGTACCTGCCGGTCCCCGTAAAAGAAAATTCCGCATCGGCTGTGTGGTATCAGTTGTCAGTTTTGCGTGTTCGCAGATCCGTTTGATTTCCGGAGGATGATGTACCACTCTGCCAATGTCGGAACAGATACCTCCTCTTCCGGAGACAGCCTTCGGGATGCGGTCAGGATAAATTTCCCAACAAAATCATCTCTGGAAATGGCTGCCTGTGCTTTCTTAAATCCACTTCCTGGACGTAACACCTGAAAGTCTCCATGGAGCACTTCGGTTGGTGCATAGACCCCCTTCTGGATATTTAACGGTTTGATCAGCGACAATACGCCGTTTGCCGGAAGGTCAATCTTAACACCACCGGTCGGGAGACCTGATGCATAGCGGGTTCTCCGGTAAATGTTGTCGCAGAGAACGGCTGCTGTTTCCGCAGCGGCGTCCAGATCGGGATAACCGTTGTCCCGGTGCGCTTTTAATTCCTGATACTTTTCATTACACTCTTCATCTGCCAGAAAAACCGGCATCAGTGCGAACAGCAGAGCCGCACCGGACTGTTTGGAGTCTTTAAATTCGTATTTTTCCGGTGTGCTTTCCACATCCGGCGGAGGAGTATAGCAGCCTCCGTAAAACTTTCCGTTTAGCTGGTTGTAGACAACCACCTGAAGATCACCGGTTTTGCTCGGATATTCCGCCACAACAAAATTGTTGGATTGGGTACCGACCGCCCCAAGCTTTTCCGGCGGGGTACTGCCAACCGGGTTTTCCAGCTCCAGATAAGCAAGGACTGCCCGCAGGGTAGCTGCATGAAGCGTGGATTTTTTCCGTGGCTGAGTACAGTATTTGGATGCAATGTCATCAAAGATTGCATGGTCCGTATAATCCTCAAATGGTTCCGGGAGTTTGCGTTTGAACCCCCAGGTTGCTACGATGTTATTTGCCATGATTCGTTCCTCCTTCTTATGAGATCCAGGACAGTTCCAGTGCCTGCTCGGTCTCTTCTGTGGTCAATTCATCTTCAGTAAAAATCTCCGTCAATTCGCCCCAGTAATCTTTGGGCGGGAAATGTTCCAGCTTTCCCAGGACTTCCGGTTCAGTGCCGTTCAGAATATAGACATCTCCCTGCTCGTTGATAAACAGCTTTTCATAGCCCCTTGCCTGTAAGTCACCGACCAATTCCATCAGTAGCGGTTTCCCAATCAGGGAATACCATGATTTGGGATTAACGGCTGGTCTGGAATCCGGATTTCCTTCTGACGGTTCCTTTTTATGTAAGGATTCAATGGTCATCATCTGAAGCGTCAGACTGCCACGGGCATCCATGAGAATTTCCGCAAAATTATAACTTCCGGTATTCCGTGTGCGAATCCGTAATGGTTCCCCATCCAGTATCTGGGAGAGCGGTGGTTCTTTCACAAAATCCCATGTGGCATCCGGGAAGGCTTCCTTGAGCTTTCCGGTAATCTGGAATTTGATCTGTCTCCAGAGAATGGTTTCCAGATCAGGTGTTCCTTCCAGATGACGAGTTCTTTCTGGGCGTTTTCGTAGCTTATGCTCCCTGTTTTTCAGGCGTTCCGTGAAAAGCGGGAGAAGATAACTGAACAGCGTGACTCCGATACCGATCAGGCAATGCCTGCAATCAGAAGCCGGTTGGCATCCTGTGGTACGAAAAGTGCTGCAAGAAACAGTACAAGCACGACAAACTGTAAGAATTTTTTTCGATTTGATTTTTCATGAGCTGATTCCTTTCTGATTCATGATTCTTAGACAAGCCCGGAAGCTGGATGGGAAATCGCCGCTTCCGGACATGAAAAAGAGGAACTGCATCATCACAAAGATGATAAATGCAATTCCTCAACATAGGGTTCCTTGAGAGTTAATAGGGCAACTGGGATGCCATCTGTTCCGGCACATTTTGAAAGCCGTCAGTTGGCTGACTGCCCGGCATACCTCCGTAATTTGGCATTCCGGTATAACTGCCCTGCGGCGGGTAGCTGCTCTGTGGCTGACCGGTTCCGTTTGGCGGAGCCTGATACTGTCCGCCATTTGCAGGAGGCGTGTAGGCACCGTTAGCAGGAGCCATTCCCTGCTGTGGATAGCCGCCAGGCATTGCCTGATTCTGGTAGCTGCCATTGGGATTTCCCTGCATTGGGTAGCTGCCATTGCCGGCTGCACCGGGCGTTGCCGCACCACCATTCGGCTGGCTGTTCTGGTTTGCACCCGGATGTCCGGTATTGCTGTCAGAACGGTTGGATGGTACAAAGTGCCAGTCCTTGACATTGATCCTCGGACCGGCATTTGCCTGCCCCGCATTCTTTCCTTTCTGATAAATGAACGGATGAAGCTCCAGATCACCATAGATCATCAGCCCGGTTCCTTTCTTTACGCCTGCTTTTGCTAAGCGTTCTGCAAGGAACTTGTTAAAATAGCACTGATAGTAAATGGTTTCTTCCTTTCCATCCTGGCCTCGCTGTGAAACTGCAATGTCCAGAGAAACATATTCCGTACCGGAATTTTTTCCTTGCTGCATCTCAGGATCTCTTGTGGCCCTCCCTAAAATTGTTAAAATTGCTGACATAAAAATTCTCCTTTCTGCCTCTTTGGGCGTTAAAATAGATTAAAATAAAAAAAGTGCCATTATAGCACCGTATAAAACGGCAGTATAATGACACGATTTTCCAAACTTAAACTGCATATGCTTCTGGATGAATGGTCCAGACTCCCATGACGGGACAGCACAAAAACTTAAATACAAGATTATATTAACACAAGATATAGCATATGTCAAAAGAATTAGAACTATATATAGCATATGTAGACGAGGTGGAAGGATAATATCAAAAGAATTTTGGACATAGTTATAAAAGTGCAATATAATATTGTTTAAATCGGAAAATGGAAGGATGAGAAAAATGGAGCAGAAAAACAGAATTCTGATTGTAGAAGACGATACGGATATCAATAATCTTTTATATACGGCATTACAGAAAGCAGGGTATGAGACGGTACAGGCTTTTTCCGGGACGGAAGCGAGGATGCTGTTCCAGATGGATAAGGCGGGCTTTTCTTTGATTCTATTGGATCTGATGCTTCCGGGAATTTCAGGAGAAGAGGTGCTTGCCCAGATTCGGAAACAGGGCAATACGCCGGTTATTGTCCTGACAGCCAAAGACGGATTGGATGAAAAAATCGGGCTTCTTACCAGTGGGGCAGATGATTACATTACAAAACCGTTTGAGATACAGGAGGTGCTTGCCCGGATTCAGGTTCAGCTCCGCCATATGCAGCAGGAGCCGGAACATAAAAGCGTGTCATATAAAAACCTGGAACTGGACCGTGAGCGCTTTGAAGTCCGGATTGCCGGAGTGCTGCTTCCCAAAATTACAAAGCAGGAATTTGCAATTCTGGAGCTTTTACTGGAGCATCCGAAACAGGTCTTCAGCAAAGAAGAGATTTTTGAATATGCGTGGGATGAACACTATATGGGAGAGACAAAGACACTGGATGTACATATCAGCAATATCCGGAAAAAGATAAAAGCAGTAACGCAGGAGGAATATATTGATACCGTATGGGGAATCGGCTACCGTCTGCATTCTTAATCTTTACTCTTTTTTTACTATTTATTTGCGTTTGATTAGGATTTATCCGATATGATAACAGCAGATAAGAAAAGGAGATGAAAGCATTGAGTGAATTGTTATTAAGTACAAATGGATTGACGAAGCAGTATGGTCATCATAAGGCAGTGGATAAAGTAAACCTTCACATAAAAAAGGGTGCTATCTATGGATTTATCGGACGGAACGGTGCGGGAAAGACGACTTGCCTGAAGATGATCAGTGGACTTGCAAGACCGACAGCCGGAGAGATTGAGATGTTCGGGTGTAAAGGAAAAGAACTGGAGAGGATTCGTTCTCGTGTGGGGTGTCTGATTGAAGCACCGGGGCTGTATGGCAACATGAATGCATATACAAACCTGAAAATAAAATGTGAATTGTTTGGTATTCGGAAAAAGGGATACATCGAAGATATCTTAGAGACGGTCGGACTGGAAGGTGTCGGAAAGAAAAAAACGAAACATTTTTCCCTTGGAATGAAGCAGCGTCTCGGAATCGGGCTGGCACTGGTCGGGGAGCCGGATCTCCTGGTCCTTGATGAACCGATCAATGGGCTTGATCCCCAGGGAATTGCAGAGGTGCGTGATACCATACAGAGACTGCGAGATGAACGGAATATGACGATTTTGATATCCAGTCATATTTTAGAGGAATTATCTAAGATTGCAACGGATTATGGAATTATCCATAATGGAAGTCTTCTGCAGGAGCTGACAAGCGAAGAACTGATGAAACGCTGCAGTGAACGGATTGAAATAGAGTTAATCCATCCGGAGCAGGCAGTCCCGATTCTGGACAGAATGGGATTTACCAACTATCAGGTTACAGATAAGAGCCATATCCATATATTTGAACGATTGAATGAAAGCGCCAATGTCAATATGGAACTGGCAAAAGCAGGAATTTTGGTCAATGGAATTTCCATTACCAGTGAAGAACTGGAAACCTATTTCTTGAATCTGACAGGAGGGAATCAAAATGCTTAATATGATAAAAATGGATCTGTACCGGATGGTCCGGACAAAAAGTATGTATGTGGTATGGATTGTGATGGCGGCAGCTATATTCTTCTCCACATCCATGTCGAAACTGGATATTGATACGATGAACAAGGAAGCGGAACAACAGCAGACAGAAAACATTGCAGAAACAGTGAAACCAGAAACCATCAATATGGGAATGTCCGTATTCCTGCCGACACAGCCGGGAGAAAAAGTAACGGTCTTTGATCAGGTATATGCAAACCTGCAGGCGAAGTTTGTGGCGTTGTTTCTGGTGATTTTTACAGTGCTGTTTTCCAGTGCAGATATAGGAAGCGGTTATATTAAAAATATCGGCGGGCAGGTAAGGAGCCGGAGAAACCTGATCTTTTCCAAAGCTTCCGTGTTGTTTGTGTATACGACTGTTACCATGCTGCTTTATTTCATCATTCAGATTATTGCACAGCAGATGTACTTCGGATATCTGGAGTGGGGGAATGGAGCGAGTTGCTGAGATACTTTGGTATTCAGATTTTGCTTCATTATGCACTGGTACTAATCAGTATGGCGATTGCGGTGGTTTTGAACAGCAACGTGTTCAGCATGACGATTGTTATCTGCCTGTGCATGAATACCATGATTGTCTTATACGGAGTGATCAATCATTTGATCCAGAAGGCAGGTGTGGAGAATTTCCAGATTTTGAAATATACAGTGACAGGAAAGATTGCACTTTTATCCATGTCACCGACCAATAAGGAATGCCTGACGGCAGTTGTGATTGCGGCGGCGTTCGGAATCGTGGTTACATTACTGACAGCATGGGTATTCAGAAAGAGAGATATCTAAATGATAAAACTAGGGTTCGTGCTATTGATAGCAGTGATACTGGTACAAGGAATGTTATTTTGGAAATACCAGCGGCAGGTGAAAGACATCTGCCGCCAGTTGTCGTTTCTGATGAAGCACGACAGCAACATGCTGATTACCAGAGAAATGGATTTTGGAGGCATTGGTGAGTTGGCAGATGTTTTAAACGAATGGCTGGAACTGAAGCGAAGGGAAAAGAAGGAATACTTGAAGAAAGAGGAGATGATTTCGGATACATATACAAATCTCTCACATGATATCCGTACTCCTTTGACATCCCTTGACGGATATTTTCAGTTAATGGAAACCTGTGAAGACCAGGAAGAGCAGAGACGGTATATGAAGATCATACAGGAGAGAATCGGCAGCCTGAAAGAAATGCTGGAAGAATTATTTACTTTTACAAAACTTAAAAACGATTCTTTTCATCTGGAAATGTCATCCTGCTGTATCAACAAGATTTTGAAAGATACCATATTTTCCTACTACGATGAATGGACGGGCAGAGGAATTGAACCGGAGATACAGATTACAGATAAACTGCTGTTTATGAACGGAAATGAACAGGGAATCCAGAGAATTTTTCAGAATATCATAAAAAACGGACTGGATCACGGGGAGAAGAAAATCAGTATTTCACTGGAAGAAGTTGAAAACAACATCCGGATACAGATAAAAAATCAAGTATGTCATGTGGAAAAAATAAATGTAGATCAGGTGTTTGAACGGTTTTATAAAGCGGATGAAGCACGCAGTAAGACTTCCAGCGGTCTCGGCTTATCAATTGCGAAAGAGCTGGTACTTCGTATGGATGGGAAAATCAGCGCCCGGATAGAAGGGAATGAGTTCTGTGTGGAGATTGTGTTTCCAAAATAAAAGGAAAAATTTATATTAAAGCAAGTGAAAATGGGGAATGACTTTATATAGGTTTCATGGTAGAATTACAGTAGAAAGAGAAGAGTCACTCAGTCATTTGTTGTATGAAAGGATGAGTATAATGTATAAAGTAGAACTTAAATTTGATACAAGCAAGCTCGCTCCGGAAACGGTAAATCAGATGTGTGAACAGGCAGATCAGATTTTTGAGCAGGAGGATTTAAGCTGTGCAGTCAAAGCCCTTGGAAGCAGGATTTATCTTGACCGGGGACGCAAGCAGGACTATGGAAGATTCTGGGCAGCAATCTTTCAGTTGAAAAACTCCGTAGGAATTGCAGAGAATTTGTTAGAGTGTTTCTGGTATAACGGAACAGAAAAGGAGAACCTGATTACAGACTTTATAAGGAACTAACAGATGGACAGCTTACAGAGGAAAGGCATCAATTTTGACCTGAATACACAAGCACTAAAGGAATATTATCCGAAAGGTGACTGGCATAATGCATATGCGGATGTAAGGGACTTTTTTGAAGCAAACGGATTTGAGCATATTCAGGGATCGGGATATCATTCGGTGGAAGCAATGTCAGAAGCAAAAGCCATGGCAGTTATTTATCAGATGACAAAAGAATTTCCATGGCTCAATTATTGTGTGAATGTGTGTACCATATCAGATGTACCGGAACTGTTTGATATCTCGCATGTATTTGCCAGAGAAGCGGAACGGTTGGAAAAGAAAAATGCATGATTTGACAAATTATTTCCAATATGTTATATTCATCTCAAGCAAAAAAGGGAGTAGCTGAACGCCTTGAAAGAGGTGGTTTTGTAACCGACAACCGGTATCGAGAGATACCCGTAGCAAATGAGATAGCAAGACTTTTATTGTGGCAGAGGTCATGATAGGAGTCTTTTTTTATTATGAAATATAGAAAATCTGCCGCAATAGTCTGCTAAAAAGAAAGAGAGGATAAACGATGAGTAACGAAATGATGAAACGGGAAATGCAGGAAGCAGTACAGGCAGGGGAGCGGGCGCTTCAGAGCCTTTACGCAGCAAGGGATAAGTTGGGAAGTGCGAGAAACTGGGGCATTTTTGATATGCTTGGAGGAGGCTTTATCAGTGACTTTGTGAAGCATTCTAAAATGAATGACGCAGCTGCGTTGATGGAACAGGCGAAAAGCGATATTCAGCGTTTTCAGAGAGAATTAAGAGATGTGCAGGTTTCCTTGGATCTGCGCATGGAAATCGGCAGCTTCCTTTCCTTTGCGGATTTCTTTCTGGACGGGCTGGTGGCAGATTATATGGTGCAGAGCAAGATTGCAGATGCAAGAGAACAGGTGGATGATGCCATCAACCGGATAGAAAAGATACTTGCTGATGTGAAAAATCGGATGAATGGGGAGGTGTAGCATATGGGATGCCTGGGAAATGTGTTGTGGTTTGTGTTTGGCGGCGCAGTCAGTGGGCTGAGCTGGTGTCTGGCAGGTTGTCTCTGGTGTATTACCGTTGTGGGGATTCCGGTGGGGATGCAGTGTTTTAAATTTGCGGCGCTTAGTTTTTTCCCCTTTGGAAAAGAGGTGCAGTATGGTGGCGGAGCTGGTTCGTTCCTTTTGAATATCATCTGGCTGATTGTATCCGGTCTGCCTCTTGCACTGGAGCATCTGGCGTTGGGTACAGCTTTATGTGTGACGATTATCGGAATCCCGTTTGGTTTACAGCAGTTTAAACTGGCGAAACTGGCATTGATGCCGTTTGGTGCGGAGGTGTATTAAGATGCGATTATTTGATAAAAGGACACCGCTTCAGAAGGAGTGGGAAAAGCTGGAAGTACAGGAGCAGAGATTCCTTCAGAAGCGTTCAGAGAAAAGGGAGAGCATTCTGAATCAGAAACTGGAGGAAAAGATACCGCCGAAACTTCAGAAAACATTGGATACCGCTTTTGCGAAGGCATTTGCTCTGATTTTCGAGAAAGGAACCGGGGTTATTGAAAAGACGTATCAGCGGACAAAACTGGAGCAGGATTATCAGGTGCGGCAGTATATGGCGGATGTAAAGCAGAATTCCAAATCCCTCCGCTCTTTTTCTAAAAAGGCAAGAGATACGGGAACAAAGAATTTACTGCTATCCGGTGTGTCTGGAATCGGGATGGGCGTATTGGGAATCGGTCTGCCGGATATTCCGGTATTTACAGGGATGATTTTAAAGAATATTTATGAGACTGCTCTGCAGTATGGATACAGCTATGAAAGCAGGGAAGAAAAATATTTTATCTTATTATTGATCCGGGGAGCAGTATCCTATGGGGATACACTTTGTGAGATTGACGGGAAAGTAAATGAATTTATCAGAAACGGAATACTGCCGGAAGAGTATCAGGATAAGGAGCAGATCGAACAAACGGCGGGAGCTTTGTCAAAAGAGCTTCTGTATATGAAGTTCTTACAGGGAATTCCGGTGGTTGGTGCTGTAGGCGGAGCTTATGATGCAGTCTACATGAAACGGATCACAGAGTATGCAGAGCTGAAATACCGGCACAGGTATCTGGCGGGGCGGAAAAAGGCAGAGAATGGACAATTATGTAAAAGGTGTAAAAGTTATAGAGATATATGATGCCGCAAATAAGGAATTGCTGGTAAAGTATGATGATAAGCATAATATAGACAAGGTTATTTCTGCTTTAAATATAAAATCATGGAAAGAGACAGAAAAAAGCATAGGTATGAACCCTAAATATACCATAAAATTTTATTGCGATACTACGAACCAAGATGAAGAAAAAGATATAAAAGAAATTACCCTTTATGAAAATGGGGAATATGCTACGATTTTTATTACTTCTCCTGGCGGAGTAAAACAAAACTATAAAACGAGCATTGATATTTCTGAATTGGTTATCTAATAATATTTGTGTAATGAGAATGAAAATCTAATTCTTTCAAGTTTAACTAAGACATTCCCGGAGCAAATGCTCATGTACAGTAAAGAAGCAAACAACCGAAAACAAGAGATAGACCGCCAGCACCACACTATTCCGAACCAAAGAGCAAACGACAAGCACCATGGAAATGTGTAT